>NZ_RZRY01000234.1:0-8727 GCF_003998035.1 Mesorhizobium sp. M2A.F.Ca.ET.039.01.1.1
CCACTTGTCTCGCGGCCCATGCGCTGCCGCCGGAAGCCAAGGGCGACAAGGACGCGTTCATCGATCTCGTCGCCGACACCATACTGCCGCAGGTCGCCGCCGAAAAGCTCGCCGACGCCGTCGATGGTTTTTGCGAAGGCATCGCCTTCTCGCCGGAGCAGATGGCCCGTGTCTTCGACAAGGCCAAGGCCCTCGGCCTGCCGGTGAAGCTGCACGCCGACCAGCTTTCCAACCTGCATGGCGCGGCCCTTGCCGCGCGCTATGGCGCGCTGTCGGCCGACCATCTTGAATACACGGACGAACAGGGCGCCGCCGCGATGGCCAGGGCCGGCACCGTGGCCACGATCCTGCCCGGCGCCTACTACTTCATCCGCGAAACCAAGAAGCCGCCGGTCGATCTCTTCCGCGGCCACGGCGTGAAGATGGCTGTCGCCACCGATAGCAATCCCGGCACCTCGCCGCTCACCTCGCTGCTGCTCACCATGAACATGGCCGCGACGCTCTTCGGCATGACCGTCGACGAATGCCTCGCCGGCGTCACCCGTGAGGCCGCGCGTGCGCTGGGGCTCCTCGACAAGACCGGCACGCTGGAAGCCGGCAAATCGGCCGACCTCGCCATCTGGGACATCGAGCGCCCGGCCGAACTCGTCTATCGCATGGGCTTCAATCCGCTCCATGCCCGCATCTGGAGAGGACAATGACCGAACTGACCCTGACGCCCGGCAGCGCGACGCTTGCCGACTGGCGCGCCATCTATCGCGGCGCCGTGCCGAAGCTGGACGACGCCTGCCGGCCAAGGATCAAGGCCAGCGCCGAGGCGGTGGCTCGCATCCTCGCCAAAGGCGAGCCGGTCTATGGCATCAACACCGGCTTCGGCAAGCTTGCCAGCGTCCGCATTCCAGAAAGCGATCTCGAAACGCTCCAGCGCAACATCGTGCTCTCGCATGCCGCCGGCGTCGGCGAGCCGATGCCGGTCGCCGTGGTGCGGCTGATGATGGCGCTGAAGCTCGCCAGCCTTGCCCAGGGTGCCTCCGGCGTGCGCGCCGAGACCATCGACCTGCTTCAAGGGATGCTCGCCAACGACGTCATTCCGGTCGTGCCGGCGAAGGGCTCGGTCGGCGCTTCCGGCGACCTCGCGCCGCTCTCGCACATGACCGCCGTCATGATCGGCGTCGGCGAATGCTTTACCCCGCATGGGCGCTTCCCGGCCAAGGTCGCCTTCGTCTCGCATGGGCTGGAGCCGGTGACGCTCGGCGCCAAGGAAGGCCTGGCGCTGCTCAACGGCACGCAGTTCTCGACCGCTTTTGCGCTGGCCGGCCTGTTCGAGGCCGAGGTGCTCTACCAGTCGGCGCTGGTTGCCGGCGCGCTATCGACGGACGCAGCCAAGGGCTCCGACGCCCCCTTCGATCCGCGCATTCATCTGTTGAGAAAACATCGCGGTCAGATCGAAACGGCGGATGCCTTGCGCAATCTGATGGCCGGCAGTGCCATCCGTGAATCGCATCGCGTCGACGACGAGCGCGTGCAGGATCCGTACTGCCTGCGCTGTCAGCCGCAGGTGATGGGCGCCGCGCTCGATGTGCTGCGCAAGGCCGCCGACACGCTCGAGACCGAGGCCAATGGCGTCACCGACAACCCGCTGATCTTCGCCGAGGACGACACCGCGCTCTCCGGCGGCAATTTCCATGCCGAGCCGGTGGCCTTCGCCGCCGACATGATCGCGCTGGCGGTCTGCGAGATCGGCTCGCTGTCGGAGCGGCGCATCGCCATGCTGGTCGATCCGGCGCTGTCGGGCATGCCGGCCTTTCTCACGCCCAAGCCGGGGCTCAATTCCGGTTTCATGATTCCGCAGGTGACGGCGGCAGCGCTTGTTTCGGAAAACAAGCAGAAGGCCTATCCGGCGAGCGTCGATTCGATCCCAACCTCGGCCAACCAGGAAGACCATGTCTCGATGGCCGCGCACGGCGCGCGCCGGCTGCTCGGCATGATCGAGAATGCGACCGCCGTCATCGGCATCGAATTGCTGGCCGCGGCGCAAGGCTGCGATTTCCAAGCGCCGCTTGCTTCGAGCGAGGCACTGGAAGCGGTGCGCAGGCTGGTCCGCGCCGAGGTGCCGTATCTCGACAATGACCGGCATTTCCATCCCGACATGGAAAAGGCAATCGCCATGGTGCGCAGCGGCGCCGCGGTGAAGGCGGCCGGTGCTGTGAAGCTGCCGGGGATTGCGTCGTGAGAATGCTAACGACGACACGGCGCCGTAGAGCGCCAACGCACGGAGGTCTCGCATGACCCCTCCCTGGCTTACCGTCACCCAAGGCACTGCGCCTCTGCTGGTCTCGATCCCGCACACAGGCATCGATCTTGCAGGCCTGGACTCCCGCCTGGTCTCAACCTGGCTCGGCCGGCGCGACTGCGACTGGTGGATCGACAAGCTCTATGATTTTGCCGCCGACCTTGGCGCGACCGTCGTGCACACCGCCATCTCGCGCACGGTCATCGACGTCAACCGTGATCCTTCCGGCGTTTCGCTCTATCCCGGACAGCCGACGACGACGCTCTGCCCGACGGACACGTTCGACGGCGATCCGCTCTACAATATGGGCGACGAACCGACGCCGTCCGAGATCGACCAGCGCCGCGAGACCTATTTCGTGCCGTATCATGCCGCCCTGCAGGCCGAGATCGACCGGCTGCGCGGCATGCATGAGAACATCGTGCTCTATGACTGCCATTCGATCCGCTCGGTGCTGCCGCGCCTGTTCGAAGGCACGCTGCCGGTCTTCAACCTCGGCACCAATGACGGCAGGAGCACCGATCCGTCGCTGCAGCAAAAGGTCAGCGAGATCCTTGCCGCGACCGGCGAGAGCTGGGTGGTGAACGGCCGTTTCAAGGGCGGCTGGATCACCAGAAGCTTCGGCCGGCCCGAGAACGGCGTCCACGCGCTTCAGATGGAGCTCTCCAACCGCGGCTATATGCGCGAGCCGGCCGAAAAGGGTTCGCCGGAAAACTGGCCGGTGCCTTACGACCCAAGCTATGCCGCGCCGATCCGCGCCACGCTGAAAACCATTCTCGAAACCGCCATTGAATGGGCTGGGCGCTGACGCGCCGCCTTACTCGAAAGGGACAATGATGAACGATCCGCGCCACAACATTCGCGAAGTGCGTGCGCCCCGCGGCGACAAGCTCAACGCCCGCTATTGGACGACCGAGGCGCCGCTGCGCATGCTGATGAACAATCTCGACCCGGAGGTCGCCGAGAACCCCAACGAGCTGGTCGTCTATGGCGGCATCGGCCGGGCGGCGCGCACCTGGAACGATTTCGACCGCATTGTCGCTTCGCTGAAGATGCTGGGCGAGGACGAGACGCTGCTGGTTCAGTCCGGCAAGCCGGTCGGCGTCTTCAAGACCCATTCCAATGCCCCGCGCGTGCTCATTGCCAACTCCAACATCGTGCCGCACTGGGCGAACTGGGAGAAGTTCAACGAGCTAGATAGGAAGGGCCTAATGATGTACGGCCAGATGACGGCCGGCTCCTGGATCTATATCGGCACGCAGGGCATCGTGCAGGGCACCTACGAGACCTTCGTCGAGGCCGGCCGCCAGCATTACAACGGCGACCTCAAGGGCAAGTGGATCCTGACCGGCGGCCTCGGCGGCATGGGCGGCGCCCAGCCTCTGGCCGCCGTCATGGCCGGTGCCTCCTGCCTCGCCATCGAGTGCAACCCTGACTCGATCGATTTTCGCCTGCGCACCCGCTATCTCGACGAGAAGGCCGAGACGCTGGATGAAGCGATGGAAATGATCGATCGCTGGACCAAGGCCGGCGAGGCGAAGTCCGTCGGCCTGCTCGGCAACGCCGCCGAGATCGTGCCCGAAATGTTTAGGCGCGGCATCCGCCCCGACATCCTCACCGACCAGACCTCGGCGCATGACCCGATCAACGGCTATCTGCCCAAGGGCTGGACCATGGCCGAATGGCGCGAGAAGCGCACCTCTGATCCGAAAGCCGTCGAAAAGGCTGCTCGCGCATCGATGCGCGAGCATGTCGAGGCGATGGTGGCGTTCTGGAACGCCGGCGTGCCGACGCTCGACTACGGCAACAACATCCGCCAGGTCGCCAAGGATGAAGGTTTTGAGAACGCCTTCGCCTTCCCGGGCTTCGTGCCGGCCTATATCCGCCCGCTGTTCTGCCGCGGCATCGGTCCATTCCGCTGGGCAGCGCTCTCGGGCGATCCGGAGGACATCTACAAGACCGATGCCAAGGTGCGCGAGCTCACTCCCGGCAACACGCATCTGCATAACTGGCTCGACATGGCGCGCGAGCGCATCTCGTTTCAGGGCCTGCCGGCGCGCATCTGCTGGGTCGGCCTCGGCGACCGCCATCGGCTCGGCCTCGCCTTCAACGAGATGGTCGCCAAGGGCGAGCTGAAGGCTCCCGTCGTCATCGGCCGTGATCATCTCGATTCCGGTTCGGTCGCCTCGCCGAATCGCGAGACCGAAGCGATGAAGGACGGCTCCGACGCCATTTCCGACTGGCCGCTGCTCAATGCGCTGCTCAACACCGCCTCCGGCGCCACCTGGGTGTCGCTCCATCACGGCGGCGGCGTCGGCATGGGCTTCTCGCAGCATGCCGGCATGGTGATCGTGGCCGACGGTACGGCAGAAGCCGCCAAGCGCCTGGAGCGCGTTTTGTGGAACGACCCGGCGACCGGCGTCATGCGCCATGCCGATGCCGGCTACGACATCGCCATTGAGTGCGCCAAGGAGCACCAGCTCAACCTGCCGGGCATATTGGGCTGAGCCGATGCGTATCCTTCGTGCCGCCGATTACCGCGTCATGCCGTGGAAGAATGGCGGCGGCACGACCACCGAGATCGCGGTTTCGCCCGACGGCGCCGGGCTCGACGATTTCGACTGGCGCGTCTCCATGGCCCGCGTCGAAACCAGCGGGCCGTTCTCCAGCTTCGCCGGCATCGACCGCACGCTGTCGGTGCTGGAAGGCGAGGGGATTGTCCTCGACATTGCCGGCCGGGCGCCGGCGCGGCTTACCGCTGACTCGGCGCCGCTCGCCTTTGCGGGCGATGTGCCGACCAGCGCCGCGCTGATCAGTGGCCCGATCACCGATCTCAACGTCATGACCCGCCGTGGCCGCATGGCCCATGGCGTCGAGCGCATGCCGCTCTCCGGCGAGATTCGCATCTCGCCGCGCGCCGACAAGACGCTGGTTCTGGCAGCCAACGCAGGCTTCAGGCTTCTCACAGACGATGCGCCGAGCCTCGGACCGCTCGATACGCTGATCCTCGATCGCCACAGCCCGGAATTGCGGCTCCAGCCTCAGGGGCAGGGGCTGCTTTTCGTGATCGCGCTCGATCGCCTTGCCGCCAACCATTAACGGCTGTTGCCAAACATGATCGCGGCGCGGGCGAATTATCGCCCGGCCCCTTGCATGTATCACGAAAAAGCCTGATTCCTTGCCCTGATCCAACCGGGGGCGAAGAGCGAGGGGCGTTAGCCCACGAGCTGTCGAAAGGGCACGCCCCTGTTGTGGTGCGCAGAACAAACTTTCGGCCGATCAGTCATGCAACCAATTGCAATTGAACCGGTTTTAGGGCCATTGCCGTGGCGGTGACGCCGCATTGCGCCCCCGCTTACGGAATTTTCAATGAACATTCAGACCAATCCCAACAAGATCGAACAGACAAGCGCCGGCTTCCCGTTGGTGACGGAAGCGCCGATACGCTCCAATTTCCTCCCTGAGGACAGGCTGCGCGCCTTGGGCGTCGCTTTAGCCAAGAGCGAGGTCAAGGACCTGTTCGGCCTCGCCCCGTTCGAGTTCCAGGCCCGCATCCGCGACAGCGCCAAGAAGATCCTCGAAGTCTACCGTTCGACCAATGCCGCCCAGGCCAAGGGCGAGACCATCACGCCGGCCGCGCAATGGCTGCTCGACAACAACTATTTGGTCGAGGAGACCATCTTCCAGGTGAAGCGTGACCTGCCGCGCCGCTTCTATCGGCAGCTGCCGACGCTCACGCTCGGCGACAGGACGGTGCTGCCGCGCGCTTTCGTCGTTGCCTGGAGCTATGTCGAGCATTCCGACAGCTCGGTCTCGGCCAACATGTTCAAGGCCATTGTCGAGGGCTTCCAGTCGGTCGAGCCGATGAAAATCGGAGAGCTCTGGGCGCTGCCCTCGTTGCTGCGCTTTGTGCTGATCGAGAACCTGCGTCGCATCGCCGTGCGCGTCGACCGCACCAGGCAGATGCGACACATCGCCAACGAGGTTGCCGACCGGGTTCTCGCGACCGACGACAATGCCGACCGCACCAGGATCCTGTCCAACTACAGCGCGCATGCGCAGGACACCACTTTTGCCACCCAGTTGCTCTACCGCCTGCGCGACGGGTCGCAGAACGCCGGCCGGGCGCTGGAATGGCTGGAGGGAGAGCTGGAAAAGACCGGCTCCGACGCCGAGGAGATCATCATCTCCGAGCATCAGACGCTTTCCAGCGGCAATGTCACCACCGGCAACATCATCCGCGGCCTGCGCCTCATCAACGACGTCGACTGGACGGTCTGGTTCGAAGGCGTCAGCCGCATCGACACGCTGTTGCGTGAGAAGACCGATTTCGCCGACCTCGATTTCTTCTCGCGCGACCAGTACCGCACCGCGATCGAGCAACTGGCGCGGCGCTCCGAGCTGTCCGAATATCGGGTGGCCGAAAAGGCGATCGAGCTTGCCGGCCACACGCCCGGCGTCACCGATGCATCCGGCGTGCCGGAGACAGCGGATCCGGACGTGCACACCGATGTCGGCTTCTTCCTGGTCGGGCCGCGCCGTCAGGAGCTGGAAAAGGCGATCGGCTACCGACCGCCTTTCTATGTGACCTTCAAGCGTGCCTTTGCCAGCGCTGGCTGGATGGGCATCGTCGGCCCGGTTTTCCTTCTGACGGCGCTGCTGTTGGTGCTGTCGGGCAGGGCGCTCGCCAATCTCGGCCTGTCGGTGGAATCGATCACGCTGATGCTGGCGCTGTTCGCGGTGCCGGCAAGCGAAGGCGCGCTGGCCTTCTTCAACACCGTCGTGGCGCTGTTCCTCAAACCCACCCGGCTTGTCGGCTATGACTACAACAAGCACGGCATCCCGGCCGAGGCGCGCACGCTGGTCGTGGTGCCCTCGCTGATCGGCTCGCGCGACGACGTCGAGGAAAACATCCGCAACATCGAGGTGCACCACCTCGCCAACACGGCCGAAGAGATCCATTTCGCCCTGTTGTCCGACTGGCCGGATTCCAAGACCGAGATCGACGCCGCCGACATCGAGATCCTGCAATATGCCCGCGACGAGATCGCTAGGCTCAACGCCCGCTATCCGTCGGAAGGCTCGCCGCGCTTCTACCTCTTGCATCGCCGCCGGCTCTACAACCAGGCGCAGGGCTGCTGGATGGGCTGGGAGCGCAAGCGCGGCAAGCTGCATGAGCTGAACCTTCTCCTGCGTGGCGACAGCGACACTACCTTCCTGCCGCTCGACGTGCCGCTGCCGGAAAAGGTCGTCTATGTGATGACGCTCGACGCCGACACGCGCACCACGCGGGACGCGGTTTCGAGCCTGGTCGGCAAGCTCGCCCATCCGCTGAACCGCCCGCATTTCGATCCGGTCAAGCGCGTCGTCACCGCGGGCTACACGATCCTGCAGCCGCGCATCACGGCATCGCTGACCAGCGGCGACGATGCCTCCTTCTTCCAGCGCGTCTTCTCGGCCAATCGCGGCCTCGACCCCTATGTCTTCGCCGTCTCCGACGTCTACCAGGACGTCTTCGGCGACGGTTCCTTCACCGGCAAGGGCCTCTATCATGTCGACGCCTTCGAGGCGGCGCTGAAGAACCGCATCGACGAAAACACCATCCTCAGCCACGACCTGCTCGAAGGCGCGCTCTCGCGCGCCGCTTTGGTCACCGACGTCGAGCTGGTCGAGGACTATCCCACCCGCTACTCCGTCGACGCCTCGCGCCATCACCGCTGGGCGCGCGGCGACTGGCAGCTGCTCGGCTACATTTTCGACCCGCGCTCCGGCGTGCCGGCGCTGTCGCGCTGGAAGATGGTCGACAATCTGCGCCGCTCGGTCACCCCGATCTTCTGGGTCATGGCCTGCGTGGCCGGCTGGACGCTGCTGCCCTTCACCCAGGCGGCGCAGTGGCAGGCGCTTATGATCCTCAGCCTGTTCATGGCGCCTACCTTCGACATCGTGAACGGCATCCTGCCCAAGAGCGGCGACCAGACGCCGCGCGGCCATTTCTCGGCGCTTGCGCGCGACACCGTCTTCGGCACGGCGCTGGTGGCGCTGAAGGTGCTCTTGATGGCGCATCTCGCCTGGATGATGGGCGACGCCATCATTCGCACCATCTACCGCCTCTTCGTCAGCCGGCAGAACCTGCTCGAATGGCGCACCGCCTCGCAGGCCGCCAAGGGCGGCAACGATCTCGGCGCCTATTACGGCATGATGTATGGCGCGGTGATCATCGGAGTCGTCGGCCTGGCTATTCCGGTGCTGGCCGATTCCACAGGCGCCTTCGTCGCCTTCTTCTTCGCCATCTTCTGGATCGCTTCGCCCGCCGTCGCCTGCTGGATCAGCCGCTCGGCCGAGACCGAGGACAGGCTGCGCATCTCGAGCGCCGACATCCAGGTGCTGCGCACCTTCGCGCGCCGCACCTGGCACTATTTCGAGACCTTCGTGAC
>NZ_RZRY01000235.1:0-8686 GCF_003998035.1 Mesorhizobium sp. M2A.F.Ca.ET.039.01.1.1
CCCCGCCATAGGTCCTGGCCTGATATTCGATCATCGGCGTTGCCGTATCGCCGGGGCAAACGGCGTTGACCCTGATGCCTTGCGGGGCGAGTTCCAGCGCGAGTGCCTTGGTCAGCAGAACCAGCCCGCCCTTCGAGGCGCAATAGACGGCCGCCCCATTGTTGCCGACGAGCCCGGCGTCGGACGCAATGTTGACGATCACGCCTTGCGCCGCCGCCAGATGCGGGACAGCCGCCGAGATCAGGAAGAACGCTCCCTTGAGATTGACGTCCAGCACAAGGTCCCACTGATCTTCCTCGACCCCGCTCGCCGGCCCCTCGAGCCAGACGCCGGCGGCGTTGACCAGGATGTCCATGCCGCCGCCCCAGTTCCTGGCCTTGGCCACCACGTCGCGGCAGGCAGCGACGGAGCGGATGTCGAGCGGCAAACCCACCGCATCCGCCCCGGTCGCGACAATCTTGGCCACGGCTGCGTCGAGCTTGGGACCGGGAAGGTCGGCGAGCGCGATCCGCTCACCGTCGGCCGCGAGGCGCAGTCCGGTCGCAAGCCCCATGCCCCCGGCGCCACCGGCGATCAGAACCGTCCTGCCAGCCATTTGACAACCTCCACGCCACGCAGCGCCCGGCAAGGCACACAATGTCCCTAGATCATGTCATGGGGCCCTGTCGCATGGACAGCGAGGCAAAACAATGACCTCAGCGGCTTCGCCGGCCCCCGATCATCCCAGCTCGAGCGTCGTGATGCCGAAAACTGTAGAGGGGGCGTTACCGGGTTTGCCGCCCTTGTACATGCGTGTCGTCGCAAAGCCCGGGACCAAGCCGGCGGCCTGAAGCATGGCGGTGAATTGAACCTGGCTGGCCGGCACGTCAATATGCAATGTATCGTTGCCGATCCTGCCCACAAGGTCCGCCAGCAATGCCAGGGCAAGGTCCGTCCTGTCGGCAAACAGGGGTCCGACCTTGAAGCCTTCCCGGCATCGGCGGGCCACGCCGTAGCCGGCAATGCCGGCCGATCCGCCACAGAGCAGCGCAATCCGGGGCTGCCGCAGCCACTCCCGGAGGAAGGCTTCCCGCGGCGCCGGGAAACGCTTGCGATCATAGGCGAGTATCCCGGCCATGTCGCCGGCCATCACTGGCCGTATGTCGCTTCCCCCCGGCAATCCGGCGGGGCGACCGCTGTAGCGCACGGTCTCGTAGACGGGCACGAAGCCCATGCGCTGGTAGTTGGCCCGTTGCTCGGCCACCCCGTCGAGACCGATGATGCGGTCGCCGAGGCGTGCCATGCCGGCATCCCAGACCGCCTTGCCATGGCCTTCGCCGCGCCGGTCGGGCCGGCAGATATAGAGGCCGATGAAGCCGAAGCCCGTGCCGTATGCGACGGCCGAAATGCCGGCCACCATCTCTCCATCGACGAAAGCGCCGATGAAACAGTCGGGATCGGCTGTCCGGAACGCCGCGGCGTCGCCGATGCCCGGGTTCCAGCCCTCTCCAGCCGCCCAGTCGACGAGCGTTTCCACTTCGCTGGCGGTCAGTGTCCGGATTGTTCTCGGCATCATTTCACCCGGGCGGCCTCGGCAAATGGCGTCAAGGCATCACGATAGGTAGCCGCTTCCTCGCTGCAAAGTCCACACGAGAACTTCAGTTGCCACCGCGCATCGGGCGCCAGACCCTGTCCTTGTTCATTTTTTCCCGGGAAAGCGCTCCCCGCAGCCCCGATGGCGCGGAACCTATGCCTGCTTGACCGGACTCGCCTATTCAACGCAGGGATGCGGGCCGGACTATTATTGGGACGGGTTTCCCGAACCGATGCAACGAGTTAGCAACAAACGCGCCGCTTGATCGTTCGTTGTTCCAATAGGCAACTGGACACAACCGGTGAACACTGGGAATCTTCATTTGCCGTTCTTCGAAAATCGCCTGGAGTGCCGCAGGAAATGCCGCTGAGTGCCGCAGAGATAGCCCGTCATCCGGCAGCGCTTCGCTGCATCCAGGAGCAGGCGCGCGCGCTCATCCACATATACGAAACAAGCCCGCGGCTGGCTGCCGTGTTCGCCACCCAGCAGCGCTGGCTGCTCGGTCACGCCGGTCTGGCCTTGCATTTCCGGCGCGATCCCAATGACCGCCGCTCCGACATGACGATGGCGCGGTTCATCGAGGTCGTACGCCGCTATTCCCTTGCCAGCCGCAACACGGCCGAGGCCTTCGTCAAGGAGATGCTTCGCTACAACATCGTCGAGTATATTTCGGCCAGCGGTGACGGCCGCGCCCACCCCATGCGGGTCACCGAAGGCACCATCGAAACCTTCACCGGCTGGATCCACGCACATCTGAGGACGCTCGACCGCATAGATGGCGGAAACCGGCTGACAACTTTCCTCGATCGACCCGGGATGCTGTCCAGGCTGCAGCCGCTCATCGCCGATGGATTGCTGGCCAGCCAGGGCGTGCGGGAGCCTGGGCGGACTTTCTCGTTGTTTATCTGGCTAAACAATGGCGGCATCGTCATGGACTGGCTGATGTCCGGTATCGATCCGGAGGACGTTCATCTCGACAGGATACCGACCAGCGTCATCTCGGTCAGCGAATTCGCGCACTGGCTGAAGCTGTCACGCACCCACCTGGCGCGGAAACTCAATGATGCCGAGGCGCTTGGCAGCATCGGCTGGGTCGGCCAGCGCGGTCATTCCGTCATGTGGGTTTCACGCCAGTTCTTCGACGAATACATGGTCATGCAGACGTCCAAGCTCGCCCTAGTCGACCTGGCTTTCGACGACAGTTTGTCCCAGGCGGACGAGAGCTGACTGGCGCAACGGTCGCTTCTCGGACCCAGCCGACAAATACCGCTGGTTGCGCTGGCAGGCGCCGGCCAAAACTGCTATCCGCATCCGCACACTGCGATATTTGGCGGAGTCTGGGGGGATGGCGCTGAACTGCGAAGACATTGTCGGTCATCCGGCGCTGAATGCCGCCGTCCAGGCACAGGCCCGGGCGATGCAGCAGGCCTATGAAGGAAACCCGCGCGCGTCCTCGGTCTTTGCCACCCAGCAGCGCTGGCTGATGGCGCATATCGGTCTTGCCCTGCATTTCCGCAGGGATCCCAGCGACTACCGGAAGGAACTGACGGCGGCGCGTTTTGTCGACGTCACCGTTCAGCATGCAGTTGCAAGCCGAAACACTGCCCATGCCTTCATCAAGGAAATGCAGCACTATAATTTCATCGAAGTCGGTCCAATGGCCGACGACGGCCGCATTCGCCCCTTGCCCCTGCCCGCCATAACCCTGGAGCCGTTGATCGGCTGGATTCATATGCATCTGAGCACGCTTGATGCTCTTGACGGCGGGAGCCGGCTGCAAATGTTCCAGGCACGGCCGCAAATGTTGGTGCGGTTGCAGCCGCTGATCGCGGATGGGCTGATCTCCTCGGTGCCGGTGCGGGAGCCGCAACAGACTTTTTCGCTGTTCACATGGCTCAACAATGGCGGCGTCGTCATGGATTGGCTGATCGCCGGCGTCGACCCACAGGATGCCGGCCAGGAGCGCATTCCGACTGGCGTGCTGTCGATCGGCGACTTCTCCAGGTGGCTGAAGCTGTCGCGTACCCACCTTGCGCGCAAGCTGCGCGACGCCGAGGCGCTCGGCAGCGTCGGCTGGCTTGGGCGGCGCGGCCATTCCGTCATGTGGATTTCGAACGAATTCTACAGCGAGTACCTCACCGCGCAGGCGGTCAAGCTCGCCATCATCGACGCGGCTTTCGCCGCCAGCGTGACGACCAGCTGAGCCGCCTTCCGCTTTCTATCCGGCCTTCAGGATGGCGGAAAAGCGCGGATCGAAGGCCCGGCTGATCGGTTCGGCCGCGGCGCCCACCGCGATCGCCCAGGGATCGGTGGTGCCCAGTTGCAGCCGCGGCAGGCGGCGGGCGGGCTGATCCGCGATCGACGGCAGAAGCGGATGCATGGCCTGGTGCAGAAGCCGGGCCAGCGCCTCGGGCGCGGTGCTGGTGAGGATGACGGTTTGCGGATCGAAGATCGTTTCGATCAGATGCACGCTCCAGCGCAGGTCGGACGCGGCTCTTTCGACCCAGCTCATGACCCTTGCGTCCTGCGCGAGCGCCAGCGCGCCGAGCTTCTCGTAAAGCCCCCTTTCGGCGGGATCGAGGCCGAGATGCTGGTAGAGCGAGGCGAGCGAGGCGCGGTGCTCCAACGGCGTCGAGCCTGGACCGGCCGGCGACAGCAGCGCCCTGCCGATCTCGCCGGCATTGCCGCTGCCGCCATTGTAGAGCTCGCCATTGAGGATCAGCCCGGCGGCTATGCCGTAGCCGACATACAGGCAGACCGCGTGATCGACGCCATGCGCGGCGCCGACGATGCGCTCCGCCGTTGCACAGGCCGCCGCATCGTTCTGCAGCCCGACATTCAGTCCGGTGCCGGCGGCAAGCGTCTCGAGCAGCGGGAATTGCTGCCAGGCAGGCATCATCCATGTGTCGTCGGATTCCCTTACGCCGAACGGCCCCGGCATGGCGACGCCAAGGCCGACCAGCCGCCGCTCGGGCTGGGCGAACAAGGAAGCCAGCTCGCGCCTGACGCGGTCGACCAGGCCGAGGATGGTCTTGACGCCGGCTGATGGCTCGTCGAGCGGCAGACCTGCCTCGGCGCGCGCGATGACCTTGCCGACGAGGTCGACCACCACCACGCGCGTCAAATGTCGGTCGATCTGCAGCCCGATGGCGAAGGCGCCCTCGGGCACCAGCCGGTATGGTGTGAAGGGCTGCCCCCTGCCCTTGCGCACCGCTTCCAGCGCGACAACCAGCCCATCGCGCTCGAGATCCTCGATGATGTTGGAAACCGCCTGCTTGGTAAGCTGCGTCGCCCGCGCCAGGTCGGCACGCGACAGCGCGCCGTTGAGCCGCAGCGCCTCGATCATGACACGGCGGTTGTGCGCGCTGGTGCCTTCCTGGTTGGTGCCGCTCTTGGCGCGGATCGGGCTGATATCGTGCACCGTCTTTTCCCCTCTTGACTCGATTAAAGGATTGATCGACTAATTAAGTCAAGCGAATTGACTTAATAGGTGAAACCCGGGCGGCTCCACAAGAAGACGGCAAAGCCTCAAGCTCCCGCCGCGCGCCGTTCAGGACAGATCCGGTCACACGCGATGCAATTCGAGAAAGCGGCGGCATAAGCTTCGCCGCCCACTTGCAGCTGTCGAAATGGGAGAAAGACAAATGCTGAAATCGATCGGTAAGACACTTCTGGGCGCGGTGTTCGTCGGCGGGCTGTTCGTCCCCCACGCCTTCGCCGAGACCACCTTGAACGCCCTCTTCATGGCGCAGGCCGCCTATAGCGAGGCCGACGTGCGCTCGATGACGGAGGCCTTCACCAAGGCCAACCCCGACATCAAGGTGAACCTCGAATTCGTTCCCTATGAAGGCCTGCACGACAAGACCGTGCTCGCCCAAGGCTCGGGCGGTGGCTATGACGTGGTGCTGTTCGACGTGATCTGGCCGGCCGAATACGCGACCAACAAGGTGCTGGTCGACGTATCCTCGAAGATCACCGACGACATGAAGAAGGGCGTGCTGCCCGGCGCCTGGACCACCGTGCAATATGACGGGAAGTACTATGGCATGCCGTGGATCCTCGACACCAAATACCTGTTCTACAACAAGGAAATCCTGGAAAAGGCCGGCATCAAGGCGCCGCCGAAGACCTGGGAAGAACTCGGCCAGCAGGCCAAGATCATCCAGGACAAGGGGCTGCTGAAGACGCCGATCGCCTGGAGCTGGTCACAGGCTGAAGCCGCTGTCTGCGACTACACCACGCTGGTCAGCGCCTATGGCGGCGACTTCCTAAAGGACGGCAAGCCCGACTTCCAGAATGGCGGTGGCTTATCGGCGCTGAAATACATGGTCGACAGCTACAAATCGGGCCTCACCAATCCGAACTCCAAGGAATTCCTTGAAGAGGACGTCCGCAAGGTGTTCGAGAACGGCGACGCGGCCTTCGCGCTGAACTGGACCTACATGTACAACATGGCCAACGATCCGAAGGACTCCAAGGTCGCCGGCAAGGTCGGCGTCGTGCCGGCGCCCGGCGTCGCCGGCACCAGCGAGGTCTCGGCCGTCAACGGCTCGATGGGTCTTGGCATCACGGCGGTGTCGAAGCACCCGGACGAAGCCTGGAAATACATCGAGTTCATGACCTCGCAGGCGACGCAGAACCAGTATGCCAAGCTCTCTCTGCCGATCTGGGCCTCGTCCTATGACGATCCGGCCGTCACCAAGGGCCAGGAAGAGCTGATCGCCGCCGCCAAGCTCGGTCTCGCCGCCATGTATCCGCGCCCGACCACGCCGAAATACCAGCAGCTGTCGACGGCCCTGCAGCAGGCGATCCAGGAATCGCTGCTTGGCCAGACGACGCCGGAAGACGCGCTCAAGACCGCCGCCGAAAACAGCGGCCTCTGATCTGGCGTTCCTCGACGCGGGCGGCCTCATCCACGAGCGCCGCCCGTGCTATTTCTGACCGGATGAAGGAAAAGAGGCGCCTCTGATGTCAGGCACCTGGATGACGACTCGCGCGTGGCTGTTGATGCTGCCGCTGCTGGTGATCATGGTCGCCGTCATCGGCTGGCCATTGGTTGATACGGTCAGGCTTTCCTTCACCGACGCCCAGCTGGTCGGCACGGCAGGCAATTACGTCGGCTTCGACAACTACACCAAAATGCTGACGAGTTCGAACTTCACGCGCACGCTCTCGACCACCACCTGGTTCGCGGTCGTCTCGGTCGCCGCCGAGATGGTGCTTGGCGTGCTGGCGGCCCTTCTGCTCAACCAAGAATTCCGTGGCCGCGCCGTGCTGCGCGGGCTGATGATCCTGCCCTGGGCGCTGCCCACCGTCGTCAACGCCACGCTCTGGCGGCTGATCTACAATCCGGAATATGGCGCGCTGAATGCGGCGCTGACGCAGCTCCACCTGATCGACGACTATCGCTCCTGGCTGGGCGAACCGGGCACGGCGCTTGCGGCGCTGATCGTCGCCGACTGCTGGAAGAATTTTCCGCTTGTGGCGCTGATTGCGCTCGCCGCCCTGCAGGCCGTGCCGCGCGACATCACCGCCGCAGCGCTTGTCGACGGCGCCGGGCCGTTCAACCGCTTCCGCTTCGTCATCCTGCCCTATCTCGCCGGCCCGCTGATGGTGGCGCTGGTGCTGCGCACCATCGAGGCCTTCAAGGTCTTCGACATCATCTGGGTCATGACCCGCGGCGGTCCGGCCAACAGCACGCGCTCGCTATCGATCCTCGTCTATCAGGAGGCCTTCTCCTTCCAGCGCGCCGGCTCCGGCGCATCGCTGGCGCTGATCGTCACCTTGCTCGTCACCGTTCTCGCCGTTGCCTATGCGGCGCTGGTGAGGAAGACCGCGGGGAGCGCTACCTGATGGAACGCAAGAACCCGGTTTTCACCGCCTTCGTCTACGTTTGCGCCCTCCTGCTTGCCGCCGTGATCCTGGCCCCGCTCGCCTGGCTCTTCGTCATGAGCATATCGCCGGCGGCCGACCTCGCCGCCAAGCCGCTACGCTGGTGGCCGCAGGCGGCCGACTTCTCGCGCTACGCGCAACTCCTGTCGACGGCCGAAAACAGCGCCGGCGCGGCCTTCACGTCGTCGTTGCGCAACAGCCTGGAAGTCGCCGGCATGGCGACCCTGGCTGCGATCGTCCTTGCCGTGCCGGCCGGCTGGGCCGTCTCGCGCACGCCTTCGGTCGGCTGGTCGCTGTCGATGGTGATCGCCACCTATATGCTGCCGCCGGTGGCGCTCTCCGTGCCGCTCTATATAGGCCTGTCCTGGCTCGGCCTGCTCAACAACGTCTTCGGCCTGGCGCTGATCTATCTGACCATCCTGGCGCCCTTCACCACCTGGCTGATGAAATCGGGTTTCGATTCCATCCCGCGCGAGATCGAGGCCGCGGCGATGATCGACGGAGCGGGGCTGCTCCAGACCTGGCGCATCATAACCTTGCCGCTGGCGGCGCCTGTGGTCGCGACATCGGCGCTGTTTGCCGTGCTGCTCGCCTGGGACGAGTTCTTCTATGCCCTGCTCTTCACCTCCGATCAGCGGGCAAAGACACTGACCGTCGCCATCGCCGATCTCGCCGGCGGCCGTGTCTCCGATTACGGACTGATCGCCACCGCCGGCGTGCTTGCGGCCTTGCCGCCCGTGCTGATCGGCCTCGTCATGCAGCGCGCGCTGATCTCGGGCCTCACCAGCGGCGGCGTGAAAGGATAATGATGACTGCTCAAAGACCACGTCCATCCGGCCTGCTTGCGATCGACCGCGAGATGGCGCGCCAGCATGAGGATGCGCTCGCCTCGTTCGAGAGCAATCGGGAGGCAGCCGCCAAGGTCGCCGCTTCGATCAGGAACACCGGCCGCCTCGTCCTGCTCGGCATGGGCGCCTCGCATGCCGTCGCTCGCGCCATCGAGCCGCTCTATCGCGCGCATGGCATCGACGCCATCGCGCTGCCGCTGTCGGAGCAGCTCGGGCAGCCATTGCCGCTTGCCGGCAAGTCGGTGATCGTGACCTCGCAGTCCGGCGAAAGCGCCGAGGTGCTGCGCTGGTTCTCCGAAGCGGTTTCGCAGGCCGACACCTTCGGGCTGACGCTGGAGGCCGGCTCGTTCCTTGGCCGCACGGTCCCTTGTCT
>NZ_RZRY01000236.1:0-8664 GCF_003998035.1 Mesorhizobium sp. M2A.F.Ca.ET.039.01.1.1
TCACTATACGGGGAGAAGGTGCCGGCAGGCGGATGAGGGGCAGCGCCGACCCTGAAAGCTTTCATGTCG
Source organism: Mesorhizobium sp. M2A.F.Ca.ET.039.01.1.1 (assembly GCF_003998035.1). Lineage (NCBI taxonomy): Bacteria > Pseudomonadati > Pseudomonadota > Alphaproteobacteria > Hyphomicrobiales > Phyllobacteriaceae > Mesorhizobium > Mesorhizobium sp. M2A.F.Ca.ET.039.01.1.1. Next base: position 70 of record NZ_RZRY01000236.1, read on the forward strand.
CGATCGCGACGGCGTGCCTTGCGGCTAGTCACTCGGCAACTGACCCAGCCACTGGCCGCTAATGCGTGTCCGACCCGATATACGCAATCCGCAGCATATTGGTCGATCCGGGTGTCCTGAGCGGCACGCCGGCCGTGATGATGACGCGGTCGCCAGGCTTGCCGAAACCTTCTTCCAGCGCGATCCGGCAGGCCCGGTCGACCATGTCGTCGAGGTCGGTAGCATCCTCCGAAACCACGCAATGCGTGCCCCACAGCAGCGACAGGCGGCGTGCCGTGCTGAGGATCGGCGACAGCGCCACGATCGGCACCTGCGGGCGCTCGCGCGCGGCGCGCAGCCCGGTCGTGCCGGACGCGGTGTAGGAAATGATCGCCGATAGTTTCAGCGTCTCGGCGATCTCGCGAGCGGCCAGCGAAATGGCGTCGGCCCCGGTCGCCTCGGGTTCCGAACGCTGCGCGTTGATGATGCCGGCATAGGTCGGGTCGGTTTCGACCTTGGTGGCGATGCGGTTCATCATGCCGACAGCTTCGACCGGATAGGCGCCGGCCGCGGATTCGGCCGAAAGCATGATTGCGTCGGCGCCCTCGAACACGGCGATCGACACGTCGGAGACCTCGGCGCGGGTCGGCACCGGCGCGGTGATCATCGATTCCAGCATCTGTGTGGCAATCACCACCGGCTTGCCGGCGCGCCGCGCCGCGCGCGTGATCTGCTTCTGGATGCCGGGCACGGCTTCGATCGGCATCTCGACGCCGAGATCGCCGCGGGCGACCATCAGCGCATCGGAGAGATCGATGATTTCGGGAAGCCTGGCCACCGCCTGCGGCTTCTCGATCTTGGCCATGATCAGCGCCCGCCCGCGCGCGATCTTGCGCGCTTCCGCCAGATCCTCCGGCCGCTGCACGAAGGACAGCGCCACCCAGTCGACGCCCGTGGCAAGCACCGCGTCGAGATCGGCGCGGTCCTTGTCGGTCAGCGCGCCGACCGGCAGGTCGGTGTCGGGCAGGCTGACGCCCTTCTTGTCGGAGATTCCGCTACCGGCAACGACGGTGCAGGTGATCGACTTGCCGTCGGCCTTCACCGCCTTCAGCTCCAGCTTGCCGTCATCGATCAAAAGTCTGTGACCGGCCTCGACCGAGCTCAGGATTTCGGGATGCGGCAGGTACACGCGCTTCGACGTGCCGGGCTCGGGATTGTCGTCGAGCGTAAAGGTCTGGCCGACAGTCAGCGCTTCCTTGCCGTTGGCGAACTTGCCCACCCTGAGCTTCGGACCCTGCAAATCGGCGAGAATGCCGATCGGCCGGCCGACGGCGGCCTCGACGGCGCGGATGCGCCCGACCAGCGTGCGCATCAGCTCGTGGTCGGTATGGCTCATATTGATGCGGAAGACATCGGCGCCCGCTTCGAAGAGCTTCTTCAGCATTTCCTCGGAGGAGGAAGCCGGACCGATGGTGGCGAGGATCTTGACCTTGCGGTTGCGTCTCATTGACTGTTTGTTCCCGGAGCGGGGGTCGCTGGCGCGCCTCCCGTTGCGGGCTCGTCGGTCAGCTGGACCATCCAGCTGGCCTGCTCGCCCGTGTCATATTCTTGGAATCCGGCGCGTTGGAAGCCCCGAGCGACGCAATCATTCACGCCGGCGATCTTGAACTCTTTTTCGGCGACGCACATGTTGATCGGGCCATCCCAGCGCCCGCCACGCTCGGCGTCTTCTGCATAAAGATAGTAAAACCTTGATGACAGCGGACCCTCGATCAGCGTCTTGCAGGTCGATCCTTCGATGTGCCACCAGCCCTCGGTGATCCAGCCGGCCTTGGCGCGATAGCCGATGCCGACGCCCACCAGATTTTGCGTTGCGTTGCAAACGCGGAAGTCGGCCCGGGCCGGCGAGGTCGCGGCTATCGCGAAAAATCCCGCGCCGACGATCAGCAACGGCAGGGCCAGGCGCTTGCGCAGCCGGCCGGCAAAACCCATCGCAGATCCCCTTGCGAACCACATTTGCATCTCTCGAAGCCCCTTTTCAGCAAACTCCGGTCGCATGTCAACGCGCCGTTTTGTTCAATTCCAATCGATTTAGAAGGGCCCGTCGCGCAAATTCTCCCCGCGCCGGGGATTTTTTGCGGAAACCTTGGCCAAACAACGGCATTGCGCCGGCGTCTTCTTCGTGGAATGACGATACCACATCGCAGCCGCCATCCCCTTTTCAGCCGATGACCCGATCCACAGTTTTCACGCCGTTCGACATTGTCGAGGGCGACCGCAAGAAGGGGGTCGTGCTTCTGGCCGACCACGCCCGCCGCGACCTGCCGGAGGAATATGGCAGCCTCGGTTTGCCGGCATCCGAATTCGACCGTCACATCGCCTATGACATCGGCGTCGAGACGGTGACGCGCGAGCTCGCGACCGCGCTCGACGCGCCGGCGGTGCTGGCAGGCTTCTCGCGGCTGTTGGTCGACCCCAACCGGGGCGAGGACGACCCGACCATGATCCGTCAGCTCTATGACGGCACCGTGGTGCCGGGTAACTATCCGATAGCTCCGGAAGAGCGCGAACGGCGGCTCGACCGCTTCTACAGGCCCTATCACGACGCCGTCGGCGCGATGATCGCCTCCGTGGCGCATGCGTCGGGCAAGGCGCCGTTCATCTTCTCCGTCCATTCCTTCACGCCGGTGATGCAGGGCTTCGTCCGCCCCTGGCATGTCGGCGTGCTGTGGGACCGCGACGACCGCGTGGCGCGGCCGCTGATCGACATGTTGGCGCAGGACAGGTCCCTCGTCGTCGGCGACAACGAGCCCTATGACGGCGCGCTGCGCGGCGACACCATGTTCCGCCACGCCATCGTCAACGGCTACGCGCATGCGCTGATCGAGATCCGCCAGGACCTGATCGCCGACCGCGCCGGGGCGCTCGCCTGGGCCGAGCGGCTGGCGCCCATCGTTGACGCCATCGACCGCCGTGCCGATATACATCAGGTGAAGATGTTCGGCTCGCGCACCGGGCCGGTGTAGGCAGGCCGACAGTCCAGGAGTTTCCGAGATGACCGAACTCAGCGACGACCAGAAGCGCGATTTCGAGGCCGCGGCTTTCCGCCGGCTGGTGGCGCATCTGCGCGAGCGCGGCGATGTCCAGAACATCGACCTGATGAACCTCGCCGGCTTCTGCCGCAACTGCCTGTCCAACTGGTATCGCGAGGCCGCCGAAGCCGAGGGCGTGGCGCTGTCGAAGGATAAATCGCGCGAGATCGTCTACGGCATGCCTTATGCCGAATGGCAGGCGCTCAACCAGACCGAGGCTTCAGAAGCCAAGAAGGCCGAGTTCGAGGCCAAGCGGCCGAAGGATCATTGACGCTGTCGAATGCCTTCGCGACTTCGTCATTCCAGGGCGGAGCAAGGAGCGAAGCGACGCGCGCAGACCCTGGAATCCATGCCGTTACGACTATCGAAGAGTGCAGCGGTCCAGAATATGATCGTAGTGCACCCCGGGGATGGTTTGCGTCGTAGCGGCGCTTCCAGGTCACGGAATGGATCCTCGGGTCTGCGCGCGTCGCTTCGCTCCTTGCTCCGCCCGTGGATGACGAATGGAGGGGCGATTCTGCTAATCTCCAAAGCTGCAGTATGCCTCGAACAGAACCAATCCTCGGCCGCTCCCTTGGTCCAAGCACTTTCTTTGTTCAGTTCTTGACTACAAATTGAATCGATCTAATTTGCCGCGCGAACCATTTACCGCAGCGGAAATCCGGACGATGAGCATGCAAACCACGATGCAGGCCGCGACACGCGGCCGCTGGGCCGTCGCCGGTATCTTCCTCGCCAATGGTTTTCTGACCGGCAGTTGGGCGCCGCAGATCCCGGTGTTCCTGACCCGGCTCGACATCACTCGGTTCACGCTCGGCCTGCTGATCCTTTTGTTCGGCGTCGGCGCGGTCATTGCCATGACCTGCTGCGGCCATCTCATTTCCAGGCATGGCTCGCGCAGCGTGACGCGTTGGTTCGGCGTCTGCGGCAGCTTCGGCCTGCTGATCGTGGCGCTCGCGCCCAACGTGCCGCTGGCGGCCATCGCCATGCTCATCTTCGGCGGTTCGATCGGCGGCATGGATGTCGCCATGAACTCGAACGCCGTGGTGGTTGAAAGAAGGCTTTCCCGGGCGATCATGTCCTCCTCGCACGGCTTCTGGAGCCTTGGCGGCTTCGCCGGCGGCGCGCTCGGCGGCTATTCGATCCAGAACTACGGTTATCTTCCCCATGCCGTCGCGGTGACGGTGATCGCCTTTGCCGTGATCGCCTTCGCCATTCGCCATCTCGTCGCCGAGGACCGGCCGCAGGCTGTCGAGCATCAGAAATTCACGCTGCCGCGGCACACCGCCGTCTATCTGGTCGGGCTGATGGCGCTGCTCACTATGATCTCCGAAGGCGCGGTGCTCGATTGGGCGGCGCTCTTCCTGCATCAGGAACTGGGCGCCGACCTCGCGGTCGCCGGCCTCGCCTATGCCGCCTTCTCGGGCGTCATGGCGCTGATGCGCTTCCTGGGCGACAGCGTGCGCAACCGCTTCGGCGCAGTGCAGACCTTGCGCGGCTCGGCGCTGGTCGCGGCCGCCGGCATGCTGGTCGCCGGCCTCTCGTCCTCGCCTTACCTCGCCATCGCCGCCTTCGCCTTCTGCGGCTTCGGCATCGCCAACATGGTGCCGATCCTGTTCTCAGCCGGCGGCAACCAGGAAGGCATGTCGTCCGGCACCGGCATGAGCGTCGTCACCACCATGGGCTATTCCGGCATATTGGTGGCGCCGTCGGCGATCGGCTTCGTCGCGGAGCATTCGAGCTTCGGACCGATCTTCATTGCGCTTTCCGGGCTGCTGGTCGTCGTGCTCCTGATGGCAGGGCTCGCTCACCGCGCAGAATTCGCTCCCGAACCCGTGCCGGCCGAATAAAGCTTCAGCCCCTCATGCAGGAAATCCGCCACGCGGCGGATGCGCATGCTGGTGCGCACGTCGCGATGCATCGCGAGCCAGACAGGCAGGACCGGCAGCGGCACATCGGGCAACAGCTTTTCCAGGTCCGGATCGCGGTCGGCCAACGGCTCCTGGCCGAGGCCGATGCCGTTTCCCGTGCGCACCGCCTCCCACAGCACGATCTGGTTGTCGGTCCTAAAGCGGAAATGGCTGCGGCCGACCGGAATGCCGAACGACGTGAAGCCGCGAATGATCTCGTCACTGCGGTCGAAGCCGACCAAGGCGTGATCGGCGAGGTCGGCGGGTTTTTCCGGCCGGCCCCGCCGGTCGAGATAGACGCTCGCCGCGCATAGGCAGAGCGGAATGTCGGTGACCTTGCGCGCCACCAGTTCGTTCTGCGCCGGCCGAACCATGCGGATGGCGATGTCGGCATCGCGACGCAAGAGATTCTCGACCTGGTTGGAGGCGACGATCTCGACCTCGATGCCAGGCTCCTCTTCGCCGAGCCGCGCCATCATGTCCGGCAGAACGAAGGCGGCGACCACTTCCGAAGCGGCGATGCGCACCGTGCCCTCGATCGCCTCGACAGAGCCCAGCGCCAGCAGCGAGAACGCATTGGCCTCAGCGCTGACCGCCCGTCCGCGCTCGTAGAGCGTGCTGCCCGCCTCGGTCAGCTCGTAGCCGCGACGCGCACGCCGGAACAGCGTGACGCCGAGCGCGGCCTCCAGCTCGGCGATGTGGCGGCCGAGCGTCGGTTGGCTGGCCGCGAGCCGGCGCGCGGCGCCCGACAGACTGCCGGTCTCGGCGACTGCGACAAAACTCTTGATCAGGTTCCAGTCGAATTCCTTCATTCATTTTTGAATAACAGAACGTCGACTTCGGTCAATTTCAATTCGTCGATGAAGGCATCAGATTGCAGGTGCAAACGCAAACCACGGAGAGAACAGATGACCAAGATCGCAATCCTCGGCGCCAATGGCCGGCTCGGCCGCGTGGTCGGCAAGGCCTTCATCGACGCCGGCTTCGACGTCCGCGCCGTCACCCGTACCGGCAAGGTTCCGGCCGAACTCAAGGGCGCCACCGCGGTTGCCGGCGACGCGCTGGATCGCCAATCCCTGATCCGCGCCACCCAAGGCGTCGACATCATCTTCAACGGCTTGAACCCGATCTACACCGATTGGGGCAAGTGCATGCCGATGGCCGAGAACGTCATGACCGCCTGCCGTGAAAACGGCGCCCTGCATCTCTTCCCGGGCACCGTCTACAATTACGGCTCGCCGATGCCGCAGGTGATCACCGAAGCGACGCCGTTCCATCCGACCACCGAGAAGGGCCGTATCCGCTGCGCCATGGAAGACCTGTTTCGCGGCGAGGCCGAAGCCGGCCGGGTCCGCACCATCGTCCTCAGAGCCGGCGACTTCTTCGGCGGCACCGGCAGCGGCTCCTGGTTCGACCTCGTCGTCGCCGCCAAGATGGAGAAGGGCGTCTACACCGCGCCCGGCCCGGCCGACCTGACCCATGAATGGGCCTACCTGCCGGACTTCTCCGTCGCCTTCGTCGGCCTGGCGAAGAACCTCGACAAAACGGGCCTCTTCGAAGCCATCAACTTCCCCGGCCACGCCATCACCGACCTCGACATGAAGGCGGCGGCCGAGAAGGCGCTCGGCCGCAAGCTGAAGCTCTCCTTCATGCCCTGGTGGGTTCTGCGCGCCGGCAGCCCGTTCGTCGCAATGTGGAAGGAGATCGTGTCGATGTCCTATCTGCGCTACGAGCCGCACCGGCTGGTTTCGACGCGGCTGGAAGAGATCATCGGCGAAATCCCGCATACCCCGCTCGATGAGGCGGTGAAGGAGGCCTTGCAGGATATCGGCATCGCCGTGCAGCCCTCGCGCCTGGGCGCTTGATCAAAAGCTCCAACGAAAGATGAAACGGCCGGGTTTCAAAGCCCGGCCGCAATTCATTGAAGATCAGATTCTGCCCATCAGCAGCAGGATGAGCAGCACGACCAAAATGACGCCGACGATGCCGGAAGGGCCGTAGCCCCAGGAGCGCGAATGCGGCCATGCCGGCACGGCGCCGATCAGGATCAGGATCAGGATTATTACGAGAATTGTGCCGATCGTCATGAAAAATCCTCGCCGTCTGGTTGAACTTCGAGGGAACAATGCAAATAGCCGCCCGGTTGTTCCGGGCGGCTTCTCGTCTTGGCGTTGCGAACCGCTCTATTCCGCCGCTTTCGGAAAGGCAACCGCCGGCTCTGTGCCAGTTTCTCCAGCGGGCGCGCCCGTCGTGACCTCGCCCTTGCCACTGCGGAACAGGCGTCCGAACCAGCCGCGTCGCTGGCCGGGCTTCACCTTGGCGCGAGTGAACACCATCAGCATAGACGGCGTCACCACCAGCGTCAGCAGCGTGGCGAAGGACAGGCCGAAGACGATCGCCGAGGACAGCGAGATCCACCATTGCGTCGAGGGCGCGTTGATCGTCGTCTCGTGATGGAAGATTTCGAGACCGAGACCGAAGGCGATCGGCAGCACGCCGAGGATGGCCGACACCGCCGTCAGCACCACCGGACGGGCGCGCTCCCGGCAGGTCTGCAGCACCGCGTCCATCTTGTCCCAGCCTTCCTCGTGCAATCGGTCATAGGTGTCGATCAAAACGATGTTGTTGTTCACCACCACGCCGGCCAGCGCGATGACGCCGATGCCCGACATGACGATGCCGAAGGCCTCGCCTGTCAGAAGCAAGCCTAAGAACACGCCGATCGTCGCCATGACCACGCAGGACAAGACAAGCCACACGCTGGTGAACTTGTTGAACTGTGCCAAGAGCACCAGGAAGATCAGGAAGATCGCCGCGCCAAAGGCCTTGCCGAGGAAGGCGCTGGCTTCGGCGCTGTCCTCGTTGGAGCCGGCGAGCTTCCAGCGGATGCCGCTGCCGAGATCCATGTCGGTGACGGCCTTGGTGACCTGCTCTTGCACGGCGGCGACCTGCGCGCCGGCGCTGACATTGGCCTGCACGACCACGGTGCGCGCGCCGTCGATGCGGTTGAGGATGCCGACAGTCGGCTCGGGCTTGCGCACGACGAAGTTGGAGATCGGCACCGAGCCTTGCGAGGTCTGCACGCGAAGCTCGTCGAGTGTCGACAGAGTGCGCCGGTCCTCCGGCAGGCGCAGCCTTATGTCGACCGCGTCGTCGGCGCCGGCTGGCCTGTATTCCGAGAGCTTGAGGCCGTTGGTGACCAGCTGCACCACCGTGCCGACAGAGGTCGGGCTGATGCCGTATTGCGCCGCCTTGGCGCGGTCGACCTCGAGCGCCCAGTCGACGCCGGGCGGCGGCAGGCCGTCCGAAATGTCGATGACGTTGGGGATCTTGGCGATGCGCGCCGCCACCGCGCCCGCCTTGTCGTCCAGCCCGGCCGGGTCGGCGGCCGACAGCCGGATCTGGATCGGCTTGCCGGTCGGCGGGCCGGCTTCTGGAACGCGCACTTCGACATCGACGCCGGGAATGCCGGCCATCACGCCGCGCAGGTCATCGAGGATCTGGTTGGCGGACTTGCGCTGGCGCCAGTCGACGAATTCATACTGGATGACCCCGACCACGTCCTCCGGAATGTCCTGGCCGCCGCCCTGCGTCTTGCCGACGCGCGTATAGAC
>NZ_RZRY01000237.1:0-8653 GCF_003998035.1 Mesorhizobium sp. M2A.F.Ca.ET.039.01.1.1
GGACATCGTCCGGTCTGGTGGTTGAGGCAGCGGCGTTGCCGGCGCACGGAACCACGATCGACACGGTGATCGTGCCCGGCGGCTGGGGCGTCAACGCGGCCTGCGAGGATGCCGAGCTGGTGCAGTGGATCATCGGCCGCTCGCGCGATGCGACGCGAACCGCCTCAGTTTGCAGCGGCGCCCTGCTGCTGGCTGAGGCCGGCCTGCTCGACGGCCGGCGTGCGGTGACCCATTGGGGCCGCTGCGCGGAGTTCGCACGACGCTTTCCGGCGGTTCGGCTCGATCCCGATCCGATCTTCATTCGCGACGGCAATGTCTGGACCTCAGCCGGCGTGACGGCCGGCATAGACCTCGCACTGTCCTTCGTCGAGGCCGACCTTGGCCGGCGCATGGCGCTGGCGGTGGCGCGCGAGCTGGTCGTCTTCCTCAAGCGTTCCGGCGGCCAGGCGCAGTTCAGCCAGACCTTAAAGCTGCAGCAAGGCGACGGGCGCTTCGACCGGCTGCATGGCTGGATCCTCGACAATCTCAGCGCCGATCTCTCGCTGGAGCAATTGGCCGACCGCGCCAATATGAGCCGGCGCAGTTTCTCGCGCCGCTATCAGGAGGCGACCGGCCGCACACCCGCCCGCGCCGTCGAGGAGATCCGGATCGAAGCGGCGCGGCGGATGCTGGAGCGGGGACAAACGGTCGGCCAGACGGCGCGGCGTTGCGGCTTCGGCTCGGAAGAAACGATGCGGCGCGGCTTCCTACGTGTCCTTGGCACCAACCCGCGCGACTACCGCGAGCGCTTCTGATCGCGACCGCTCGCGCCATGAAGCCGGGCTGAGCGAGGTAACGCGCCGGAACTCGCGGTTGAAGTTCGATTTGGTCTGGAAGCCGGATTCGAGCATCGCCGCAGTCACCGACATCTCGGTTTCGCTGAGCAGCCTGCAAGCTTCAGCAATGCGGAAGTCATTGATGAACTGCGAGACGTTCTTGCCGGCCAACCGATTGACCGCGCCCGATATCTGGCGGGCGGGCACGCCGGCGCGGCGGGCCAGCCGCGACAAGGTGAGATTTTCATCGCGCGCCAGTTTCTGGTCGGCCAGGAGGGTGCGTATCCTGTCGAGAACCTCACGATCCTGCGCCGCTGTCGATGGTGTTTCGAGTTCCTCGGCGGCATCGGATTGAGGCTGCGCGCGCGCAGCGGCGATGGCAGTCAGCCCGATGAGAAAAAGGCCAAGAAAGTTCGCATTGCTGACGATGAAGGCCGCGTTCTCGCCTCTGCTCCATTCAAAATCCATCAATATGGCGAGATCGAAGAAGGCAGAGACACAAAGCGCCAGGGCGGCGATGACGAGCGCGCGGTGCGCGGCGACCGCGCCGTCGAGCCGCGCCTCGTCCAGCGCATCGGGACCGGCGCGGCCCAGATCGAGCACGGCCAAGGCATAACCGACGAAGATCACGATCATGGCGGCGTCGATCAGCGCCGGCGCGAACAGCACCAGGGCAAGCATCAGGACAGGCGGCGCGGCATGAAGCCAGCGAACGCTGTCAGCGTCGGCGGCGCTGCGGTGGATCAGGCTGCGAAAGCCGGCAAAGACGATGGGCGGCAGGCCGCTGGCAACCACCGGCAGCACGTAGCGCAGCGCTGTCATGCCATAGCCCCAGCGCAGACCGAGAAGCGCCGACTGCAGGATGCAAAGGCCGATCAGGGCGAGGAACGGCCGGCTCGGCTGCTCGGCATGCAGCATCCGGACAAGCAGGACGAACAAAAGCAGGGCGACGACGAAGGGAAGCGGAACGAAAATCACGGGGCAGTCTCAAAAAGCAATCGGGTGCATTGATAGTGGCCCGGATCGCGATTGAGAACGACCTCGATCGCGATCGAGGACGCAACTTCGGGATGTCATCAGCAGATCATCGCCGGTCTCTCCAACCGAGCGAGGTCCTCATGACATTCTCCCGCATCCTGTCCGCAGCGATGCTCACAGTCGCTTTCACCGCTACAAGCCACGCCGCCGAGGTCGGCATGCGCGAAATCTCCGTCGCGGCACCGCAACGCGGCCGCAATCTCCAGGTCTTTGTCTGGTATCCGGCCGAGGCCAGCGGCGAAGCCATCCTGCTTGGCGACAACAGGGCCTTCAAGGGCGTGCCGGCCTTCAAGAATGCGCCACCGCTCAAGGGGCGTTTTCCCCTGGTCGTGCTGTCGCATGGGTCGGGCGGGCGCGTGCAAGGCATGGCCTGGCTGGCGGCGGAACTCGCCAAAGCGGGCTTCATCGTGGCCGGGCCCAATCATCCCGGCACAACCAGCGGCGACTCAACCCCAGCCGACACGCCGAAATTGTGGGAGCGCACGCGGGACCTCTCGGCCGTGATCGACGCGATGACGACCGACCCGACATGGGGCAACGCCGTCGACGGCGACAGGATCGGCGTGCTCGGCTTCTCGCTCGGCGGCGCTGCGGCGATGGAGATTGCCGGCGCCCGCGCCAGCCTCGACGCCTATGCCCATTATTGCGACGAGTACAGGAAATGGGACTGCGCCTGGTATGCGGGCGGCATCGGCTACCGTGACGACGCGGTCGTGCATGTCGATAAGCTCCACCTCAGGACGATCGACAAGGCGCGCTTCGAGCAGTCAAACCTCGACCGCCGCGTCAAAGCGGCCGTGCTGGTCGATCCCGGTCTTGCGCCGGCCTATGACACCGCCAGCCTGAAGGCGATCGCGATCCCGATGGATTTCATCAATCTCGGCGGCGCCGACACGATTCCGCTGGGCGTCGTTGCCGACAAACTGGCTGCGATCGCGCCGCGCGGCACATATGCCTCCGTCAAAGGCGCCATCCATTTCAGCTTCTTGCAGGAATGCAAGCCGGGCGGCGCCGAGCTGCTGAGGGAAACGGGCGAGGTCGATCCGATCTGCGCCGACGGCGGCAGCCGCTCGCGCGCCGACCTACATGCCGAGCTGGTCGGTCTGATCCGGGGCGACCTGGAGCGCAGCCTGCAGGGTCCTATGTGACCTCGGCCTGTCGCGTAAAAGACTTCCACGGCCATTCGGCGCGATGGCCTAAAGCGCGTCGCGCTGAACCGGATTCAGGCGACGCGCTTTAAGTCTTTGTTTTGATGCATGTCGTTGTCCCAGAACCGCTCACACTTCTGGGCGACATGCATTATAGCGCCGCCGGCAGCGGCCCAATCGCTGCGATGCCGGCTTCGGTCAGCGCGTAGATGCCACGCTCGGCGCGGGCGAACCAGCCATAGTAATTGTGCTGCAGGATGCTCGCGGCCCGTGGCGAGAGCGTCTTCAGGTCGCGCGGCCGTTTCGGGCCGTCGACCATGGCGGCGGCGCAGGCGAGCGCCTCCTGCCGGTAGGCGGTCATGATCGGCTTCTTGCGCGTGCTGCCGCCGATGGATGGATCGCCCTTGCGGCGATGATGCTCCTCGACCAAGCGCGAGCGCCGCCGTGGATCGCGTCGCGGCGGCAGGGCGGCGGGACTGAGGATCAACTCCACCTCGCCCCTGGCGCTGACGCCAAGCAGGCCGAAGCCGAGGCGACGACAAAGCGCGCGGAAGCGCCGGTCGTGCTCCCGGCCCTTGCCGCGCGCCGACATCAAAGCGGCGAGCCACACCTCGTCACAGGCCGCCGCGCGGTCGACGGCTTGCAGGACGAGCTCGAGGTTGAATTGCAGCTTGAGCTCGCAGATGACGACGACCGGCGGCTCGCCGGCGCGCACGCCGACCATGTCGCAGCCGCCAACCTCGCCCTTGACGGCGAAATCCATGCTCTCGAGGAACCGCTTCACCGGCTCGTAGAGGGAGGTTTCCTGCATGAGAGAGGCATAACCGATTCGCGGCTGGTCGGCCCAGCGGCCCATTGCGGTCACGGCCACCGATGTCAGGCGCGGTGCAGGTAATCCTCGATCGACTGCGCCTTCATCTCGATCGAGAAACCGGGCGCCTGGGGCGGCATATAGGCGGCGTCGCGGATGACGCAGGGTTCGATGAAATGCTCGTGCAGGTGGTCGACATATTCGATCACCCGCCCATCCTTAGTACCTGACACGGCGACGTAGTCGATCATCGACAGATGCTGGACATATTCGCACAAGCCGACGCCGCCGGCATGCGGCCAGACCGGCAGGCCGAACTTGGCGGCGATCAGCAGCACCGCCAGCACTTCGTTCAGCCCGCCCATGCGACAGGAATCGATCTGCACCACGTCCATTGCGCCGCCGGCGATGAACTGCTTGAACATGATGCGGTTCTGGCACATCTCGCCGGTCGCGACCTTGATCGGCGCCACGGCCTTGCGGATCTTGGCGTGGCCGGCGACATCGTCGGGACTGGTCGGCTCCTCGATGAAGAAGGGCTTGGCGAAGGCGAGGTCCTTCAGCCAGTCGATCGCCTGGTCGACCTCCCAGACCTGGTTGGCGTCGATCATCAAATAACGGTCCGGACCGATGACCTCGCGGGCGATCCTGAGACGGCGGATGTCGTCGGCGCGGTCACGGCCGACCTTCAGCTTGATGTGGTTGAAGCCATCGTCGACCGCTTCCTGGCAGAGGCGCCTGAGCTTGTCGTCGGGATAGCCGAGCCAGCCGGCCGAGGTGGTGTAGCAGGCATAGCCTTCGCGCTCGAGCGCGGCGATGCGCCCGGGCTTGCCGGCCTCCGCCTTCTTCAGGATTGCCAGCGCTTCAGCGGGCGTGATGGCGTCGGTGAGATAGCGGAAGTCGATGATCCTGACGATCTCTTCCGGGCTCATCTCGGCGACCAGGCGCCAGACCGGCTTGCCGGCTTCCTTGGCCCAGAGATCCCACACCGCGTTGACCACCGCGCCGACTGCGAGATGCATGGCGCCCTTGTCCGGCCCGATCCAGCGCAACTGGCTGTCGCCGGTCACGTGATGCCAGAAGCGGCCGGGGTCCTCTTTCACCCAGTCGAGATCGAGACCGACGACGAGATGGCGCAGCGCCTCGATCGCCGCGCAGCAGATCTCGTTGCCACGGCCGATGGTGAAGGTGAGGCCATGGCCCTTCAGCGACGGGACGTCGGTGTCGAGGATGACATAGGCGGCCGAGTAGTCCGGATCCGGGTTCATCGCGTCGGAGCCGTCGAGGCTTTGCGATGTCGGGAAGCGGAGGTCGAAGGTTCTGAGGTCCGTGATTTTCGTCATTGCTGCCTCGTGCTGGCCCGCCTCGTCATTCGATCGCCGGAGCGGCCTCAGATCGACCAGCCGCCGTCGATGTTGTACGCCTGCCCGGTCGTGTAGGTCGCGCCGGCCAGATAGACGGCGAGATCGGCGATCTCTTCCGGCGTGCCGATCCTGCCCATCGGCTGGCGGGCGATGAAGGCCGCGCGCGCCGCCTCATAGTCGCCTTGCGCCTGCATGCGGCCCTGAAGCGAAGGGCTCTCGACCGTGCCCGGACAAATGGCATTGCAGCGTATACCCTTAGCGACATAGTCGGCGGCAATTGATTTTGTCAGGCCGATGACGGCCGCCTTGGTCACGCCGTAAGCAAAACGGTTCGGCACCCCTTTCGGGGCGCCGGCGACGGACGCCATGTTGATGATCGCGCCGTCGCCGCGCTCCAGCATGCCGGGCAGCACGGCACGGATGGTGCGGATCATGGCGCGCACATTGAGGTTGAAGGCGAAATCGAGATCCTCGTCCTTCATCTCCAGGATCGAGCCGGCATGGACGAAGCCGGCGCAGTTGAACAAGACGTCGACGCGGCCGATCTCGGCGAAGGCGGCCTTCACCGCCTCGTCGTTCAGCACATCGAGTTTTCGAGTCGTGATGCCGGGCGTCCTGGCGAGCTCGGCCAGGGCCGTCTCGTTGATGTCGGTGGCGTGGACGATGGCGCCCGCTTTGCCGAAGGCCAGCGCGCTTGCCCGCCCAATGCCCTGCGCGGCCGCCGTAACGACCACGACCTTGCCTGTGATGTCAGCCATTCTTTATCTCCGTCCTTCAGCCGGGCCGTCGCTCGACGATGTAGATGTGGTCCGCGGCCAGCACGACCTCGTCGCGCTGGTTCAAAACCTCGACGCGTTCGATGACGCGTCCGGCATTCGGCCGTTTCGGGTCATCTTCCTTGGCCGCGATGGTGGTGCGCGTGCGGATCGTGTCGCCGATGAAGACCGGCTTGATGAAACGCAGCCGGTCGTAACCATAGGAGAAGGCAACCGGATTGATGACGCTCGCCGTCAGGCCGACGCCGACCGAGAAGACCAGCGTGCCATGCGCGATGCGCTGGCCGAAGGACGTCATCTTCATGAACTCGGCATCCATGTGATGCGGGAAGAAATCGCCGGTGTGGCCGGCATGGACGATGAAATCGGTCTCGGTGATGGTGCGGCCGCTGGTGAGGCGCGACGAACCGATCTCGTAATCCTCGAAATAGGTGGTCTGTTCCATGTCCGGCCTTATGGCTTCGCGGCCAGCGGCGTCGCCGGCGCGGCGCTCGATTTATAGGCGGCCTCGACCAGCGCCATGGTGTGCCAGGCGTCCTCGACAGAACTCACCAGCTCAGCATCTTCGCCGGAGGCGAAGCGCTGGACATTGGCCATGCGGCCGACAAAGGCATCGGGAAACCATTCGCCGGCGAGCGACACAGTGACCCACTCCGACCCGCCTTTCGGATGGATTTCCAGAATGTCCGGCTCGCCGCGCGGGTAATCGAGATTGAGGCCGAGCTTGACATAGGCCGCGCCCTCGGTGCCGCAGATGCGAAACTCGCAGGCCTGGTGGCGGCGGCCGAATTTGTGGTCGTGGTTGATCGAGAGCGCGCAGCGCACCGTGTCGCCGTAGTCGAGGATGGCGCTGGTGCGGGTCTGCGCGACCTTGTGGTTGGGATGGCCGAGCGTCTTGGCGTGCACGCCCAGCGGGTCGCCGAGAAGCTGGCGGATCAGGTCGAGATAATGGATCGAATGCATGGCGATCTCGACGCGTGGCGCCTTGAGCAGGAACTCCCAAAGCTGCCACGGCGTATCGAGCGCGAGCAGCGCATCGAAATCGACGACCTCGCCCAGCCAGCCCTTGGCGATGGCGTCCTTCAGCGCCAGCATCATCGGCGCGAAGCGAAGCTGGAAGTTGACCGCGGCCTTCAGTCGCTTGGCGCGGCAGATTTCAAGGATTTCCGTCGCCTCGCCGAGATAATTGCCCATCGGCTTCTGGATCAGCGCGACGGCGCCATCCGGCAGCGCTTTCAGCACATCGGCGTGGCGGCCGGGCGGGGTGGCGAGGTCGAAGATCGCGTCCTTCACCGCCGCTGCTTCCTCGACCGAACGGAACGCCGTCACGCCCCATGTCTCGGCGAGCTTCTGCGCCTTCGCCTGGTCCGGATCGTAGAGGCCGGAAATCGGGAAGCCGCCCTTGCGATAGGCCGGAAAATGCGCGTCGCCGACGATCGAACCGGCGCCGAAGGTGACGATCTGGCGCGGCTTCGACGGCTTCGGCCAGGACTGGGCCAGCGATGCCGGATCGAAGGCCTCAGTCATGATGGAAGACCTCGTCCATCGACGCCCACCACTCGCCTTCCTTTCGGGTTTCGAGCGGCTCCTGGCAGGGCATGCAGACCGACCACCATTCCTGCGTCTTCGGGTCGGCCGCCATCTTGGCCATGTCGGCGGCGTAGTCGGTGCCGTGATATTCGAAATAGGAGAACAGCAGGTTCTCAGGCCGCTTCAGGTAGATCGAATAGTTCTTGATGTTGCAGGCCGAGATCATGGTCAGCACGTCCGGCCAGACGGCGGCGTGAAGGCGGACATATTCCTCGACCTTCTCGGATTTCAATCCAAGCACCATGCCCATGCGCTGCATATCCGCCTCCCTATTTCACGATCGCCGTGGTGAATTCGGCGATGCTTCTTGCCTTGACCGCGTCCCAGTCCCAGTCGATGCCGATGCCCGGCTCGCTGGGCGCCAGCGCATGGCCATCCTCGATGCGCATCTTGGCGCCCGTCAACTCATCGAGCTGCGGAATATACTCGACATATTTGCCGTTCTGGATGGCGCAGACCAGGCTGACATGCAATTCCATCAGGAAATGCGGGCAGACCGGCATGTCGAAGGCCTCCGCGGCATGGGCAACTTTCAGCCAGGGCGTGATGCCGCCGATGCGGCCGACATCGACCTGAATGATGTTGGCGCCGCCTTTCTGCATATACTCGCGAAAATGCCTGATCGAATAGAGCGACTCGCCGACCGCGATCGGCGTCGCCGTCGACTTGGACAGCCGCACATGGCCGTCTATGTCGTCGGCCGGCAGCGGCTCCTCGATCCAGGCGAGGTCGAGATCGCGCAGCCGCCCGGCGCGGCGGATCGCCTCGTCGACGGAAAAGCCCTGGTTGCAGTCGGTCATGATCTCATAGCCGTCGCCGACGGCCTTGCGCACGGCCGACAGCCGCGAAAAATCCTCCGAGCCATGCGGCTTGCCGATCTTGACCTTCGAGCCGGTGAAGCCCTTGGCCTTCGCTTCCAGCGCATCGTCGACCAAAGCCTGCGTCTCGATATGCAGCCAGCCGCCTTCTGTCGTGTAGAGCGGACAGCGGTCCTTGGCGCCGCCGGCGAGCTTCCAGAGCGGCAGGTTCTGTTTTCTCGCCCGCAGATCCCACAGCGCCGTGTCGATCGCGGCGAGCGTGATCGCGGTGATGGCGCCGATGGTGGTGGCGT
>NZ_RZRY01000238.1:0-8646 GCF_003998035.1 Mesorhizobium sp. M2A.F.Ca.ET.039.01.1.1
CACGAAGGCGGCATGGCGCACCCCGTCGGAGGCCCTGTCGAACGCCGCCTTCTCGCGCGCCTCCTGGCCGAAGATGCGGATGAGGCGCCCGGCATGCACCAGATGCAGCATCCGCGAGGCGAGCGCGCTGTTGCGCGAGGCAACGCTGCGGCTCGGCGCCTTGAGATGGGCTGACAGCATCGCATGCGCCACCTGGACAAGGGCCAGCCCCAGCGTCACCAGCAGCGTCAGCCCGAGACCGAGCGACAGCACCACCGAGGGCGTCAGCGCGCCCGGACGGTGGATGTTGCCCACCGCCAACCGCAGCGAAACCGAGCGCACGCGCGGACTTTTCTTCGCCGCCCATTGCACCAGCACCGCCACCAGCCGCAGCACCAGGAAGGCAAAGACCGTGGCGCCGACGAAGATCGAGGCGATGCGGTGGTCATTGGCCGAGAGGATCGCCAGCGCCGCCAGCGCGACGACGATCGCCGGCGCCGCACCCGTATAGGGCAGGCGCGGCAGGCCGCGGCTCTCGAACCCCATCTCGCGGAATAGCGCCGTCGCCGGCACGTCGCGGGCGCGGCCGAGCGGCAGGAGCGCGAAGGCCAGTGTCACCAGCGGGCCGAACAGCGCCGCCATGGCCAGCGCGCCTGGATAGAAGCCGCCTTGCGCCGGCACCGGGATAACCGATTGCAACAGCGCGCTCGCCACGAACGGCATTGCGGCGCCGAGGATCAGCCCGAGCACGATGCCGAGGCCGGCGATCAACAGGATCTGCACGAGATAGACGGTGAAGACGAAGCCGCCCGAGGCGCCCAGGCTCTTGAAGGTGGCGATGACGCCGCGCTTGCCGTCGAGATAGGCGCGCACGGCATTCGCCACGCCGACGCCGCCAACCACCAGCGCTGTCAGCCCGACCAGGGTCAGGAATTGCGAAAACCGCTCGATATTGGACGACAGCGCCGGCGCCGCGTTGCTGCGCGTGCGGATCGACCAGCCGGCCTGCGGGAAATCCTTCGCGGCTTGAGCCTGGATATCCTTGATCCGCGCCTCGGAAGTCCCCTCCGGCAGCCTCACCTTATAGGCGTTCTCGACCAGGCTGCCCGGCTGCACCAGACCGGATGCGGCGAGGCCCCCGCGCGACATCATCAGCCGCGGCGCGAAGCCGAAACCGTCCGACACCGCGTCCGGCTCGCTGACCAGCCTCGCCCGCAGCTCAAAAACGGCGCTGCCGAGCTTCAGCCGGTCGCCGACGTGAAGATTGAGCCGCTCGAACAAAAGGTCTGGCGCGGCGGCGCCAAACACGCCGGACCTTTCGCCGAACAATTGCTCCTTAGGCAGCGCCGGATCAGTCACCAGCGCGCCGTAGAGCGGATAGGCGTCGTCGACGGCCTTGGCCTCGACCAGCGCCTGGTCGGAGCCATCTTCCAGCCGCGCCATCGAGCGCATGCCGGAGGTCTGCGAAACCGCGCCGAGGCTGCGGATGAAGCCGAGCTCGGCATTCGAAGCGCTGCGCTGGTTGACCTGAAAGCGCAGATCGCCGCCAAGCAGCGTCTGGCCCTGGTTGGCGACGCCGGCACTGATCGCCTGCGCCACCGAATTGACGCCGCCGATCGCCGCGACGCCGAGCGCGATGCAGGCAAGGAATATCATGAAGCCGGACAGGCCGCCGCGCATCTCGCGCAGCGAGAAGCGGATGGCGAGCTTCAATGTCCGGAGCCAGGCCCCCTCATCCGGCCGCTTCGCGGCCACCTTCTCCCCGGTGGGGAGAAGAGGGAGGTGCCGGCCCCGGCGATCTCTTCTCCCCTCGGGGAGAAGGGGGCCCGAAGGCCCGGATGAGGGGGTCTCCGCCATGCGATTATGCCGTCACTTTAAGCTGAGCAGCGTCCTCGATCCGCCCCGAGCGCATCGACACCTGGCGCGCGCAGCGCGCGGCAAGCGCCGGGTCATGCGTGACCAGCACCAGCGTCATGCCGCGTTCTGCCGCCTTGGCGAAGAGAAGATCGGCAATCTGCTTTCCCGTCGCCTGGTCGAGATTGCCGGTCGGCTCGTCGGCGATGAGGATGCGCGGCGACGGCGCCAGCGCCCGGGCGATCGCCACGCGCTGCTGCTCGCCGCCGGAAAGCTCGCCCGGATAATGCGTCACACGGTCGCTCAAGCCGACCGCCGCGAGCTCGCGCGCGGCCACCCCGAACGGGTCGCCATGTCCGGCGAGCTCGAGCGGCACCGCGACATTCTCCAGCGCGGTCATGTTGGGGATGAGATGGAAGGACTGGAATACGATGCCGATGTTTCGCCCTCGAAATGAAGCAATCTGATCCTCGCTTTTTCCGTTGAGCAATTCGCCGGCGATCCGAACCGTGCCCGAATCGACCCTTTCCAGGCCGGCAAGAACCATCAGCAGCGTCGACTTGCCCGAGCCCGATGGGCCGACAATGCCGGTGGCTTGCCCGGCCGCGACGTCGAGGCTCACGCCCTTCAGCACATGGACGGAGGACGCGCCCTCGCCGAGCGTCAGCGATACGTCCCTCAACGCGATGACGGCTTCTGTCACAATAAAAGCGCCCTATATGTGGAAAAAGGAGACGGCCCGTGTCTCCTTCCTTGGGTTGTTCCGGTCATATGGGGCTCGCCGCATGGCATTCAAACATCGTTTTGCCGCAGCCCCCGTCGTTTTCGCAGCCCTCATCCTTTTCCTTGGCCTTTGCGGCGCCATTTCGTCGGCGCGCGCCGCCAGCTTCACCATCGTCGGCTTCGGCGACAGCCTGATGGCGGGCTACAGTCTCGGCCCTGGCCAGGGTTTCACCGACAGGCTGCAGGCAGCCTTGAAGGCGAAGGGCCTCGACGTCGCCGTGGCCAATGCCGGCGTGTCCGGCGACACCTCGAGCGGCGGCCTGGCGCGGCTCGACTGGTCGGTGCCGGACGGCACAAGGCTGGTGATCCTCGAGCTCGGCGCCAACGACATGCTGCGCGGCCTTTCACCCGGCATCGCTGAGAAGAACCTCGACGCCATGCTCGGCAAGCTGAAGCAGCGCAAGATCCCGGTACTGCTCGCCGGCATGCGCGCCGCGCCCAATCTCGGCGCCGACTACCAGAAGGCCTTCGACGCCATCTATCCGCGGCTTGCGGAGAAATACGGCGTCCCGCTCTATCCGTTCTTCCTCGACGGCGTCGCCGGCCACGCCGACATGCAGCTGGAAGACGGCCTGCATCCCAACCCCAAGGGGGTCGACATCATGGTCGAGCGTATCCTTCCCGTGGTCGAGAAGGCCATTGCCGCGAATGGCGGTGCGTCATGAGACCGAAAAGCCACGCTTTCCGCTGGGGAAACATTGTGGACAACAAACCGCTTGCCCCGCGCTGATATCGATGATTCGCTAGGGCCGAGAGTTTCGATTCGAGGACAGGAGGCTTCACATGCCACGTCTTTTCACCGCCCTCGAAATTCCGCGTGACGCCGCTCTCTCCTTGTCCCTGCTCCGGGGCGGGCTGCCCGGGGCGCGCTGGATCGACGTCGAAAACTACCATCTGACGCTGCGCTTCATCGGCGATGTCGAAGGCCATGTCGCCGACGAGATCGCCAACGCCCTCGACAGGGTTCACCGCCCCTCATTCCAGATGACGCTCTCGGGCGTCGGCGCCTTTGGCGGCAAGAAGCCGCATGCGGTGTGGGCCGGCGTGTCCGCCTCGCCGGACCTGACGGCGCTGCAGGGCGAGATCGACCGCATCTGCCAGCGGCTCGGCCTACCGGCCGACCCGCGCAAATTCTCGCCGCATGTGACGCTGGCGCGCCTGCGCAACGCAAGCCCGCTCGACGTCGCGCAATATCTTTCGGCGCGCGGCAATTTCGCCGCGTTGCCCTTCCGTGTCGGCCGCTTCGTGCTGATGTCGTCGCGCGATTCGGTTGGCGGCGGCCCTTACATCGTCGAGGAAGCCTGGCCGCTGGTCGCCGAAACGCTCGCCTCGAGCCGCTTCGCCAGCGCCTCCGACGCCTCGCGGATCATGCGGTAGACCGAGGCGAAGGCCTCGGCGCCGTCATAATAGGGATCCGGCACGTCCGCGGCCCTTCCCGTGGCGAAATCCAGATAAAGATGGACGCGGTCTCGCGCGGCCTGCGGCGCCAGTGCCTTGAGGTCGCGCACATTTGCCCGGTCCATCCCGAGGATCAGGTCGAAGCGCGAAAAATCCCCCGGCAGCACCTTGCGTGCCCTCTGCCCTGAAATGTCGATGCCGTGCTTCGCGGCAACCGCGATCGAGCGCCGGTCCGGCTCCTGGCCGGCATGCCAGCCGCCGGTCCCGCCGAATCGAGCAGCATTTCGTGGCCCCGGCCACGCTCGGCCCAGACGGCGCGAACACGCCCTCGGCGAGCGGCGAACGGCAGATATTGCCGAGGCAGACGAACAGAACGGAATTTATGGACTTTATGCTCATTCGATATGCGCTGTTTGTGCATTTGGAACCCCAAAACCGCAAAGCAGCTTTGGGCGACTTGCATTATGGTGGGGTCAAATTCGAGATAGCACGGGAAATCATCATGACGAGAGAAAAACTAAGCAAGGACGCGATCGCCGCCGCTCTGGCCGAACTCGACGGCTGGTCGCTCGCCGCCGACGGCGCGTCGATCAAGCGCAGCTTCGTCTTCAAGAATTTCTCAGAGGCCTTCGCCTTCATGACCCGCGTGGCGCTGGCCGCCGAGAAGATGGACCATCACCCGGATTGGTCCAATGTCTACAAGACCGTCGACGTGACGCTGAACACGCATGACGCCGGCGGCGTGACGGCGCTGGATATCGAACTGGCAAAGCGGATGAACCGGTATTTTCACTGAGGGCGAGACGTCGTCACTTCGTCATCCACGGGCGGAGCGACGCGAAGCGGAGCGCAGACCCGAGGATCCATTCCGTGACCGTGGTCGAGGATTGTAGCGGAGCAGAATTCTGCACCGTGAGCGGCGCTCGAGGTAACGGAATGGATCCTCGGGTCTGCGCGCGTCGCTTCGCTCCTTGCTTCGCCCGTGGATGACGATCGGAGGAATAGCTCGGCCAATCGCCAAACTGAGGCGATTGCCACCAACCAGCATTTGAAGTGCTGTGGCATCTCGTTCCGATTTTCCGCCCAACCAACCCCCAAACTCTTGCAGCAGCCCCCCGCTTTCACCACATCTTTCGCGGCGGTCGGCACGCATGGGTTGCGCGCGGCCGCCAAGGAGCGATTGATGACGCAAGGTTCCGGTTTCGATTTCTTCGGCTTCGGCGACAAGCTCGCCGGCGAAGGCGAGATCCGTGAAAAATTCTGGCGCACCGCCAAGAAAGCGGCGCGGCAGATTCCGTTCATGGACGAAGTCGTCGCCGCCTATTATTGCGCCATGGACAAGGACACGCCGCTGCGCGCCAAGGCCACCCTGCTCGGTGCGCTTGGCTATTTCGTCCTGCCGTTCGATTTCATTCCCGATTTCGTCGTCGGCCTCGGCTACACCGACGACCTTGCCGTGCTGACCGCGGCGATCGCCGCCGTCAGCGCCCATATAACGCCTGCCCACAGGCAGGCCGCCAAGGACGCGCTGGCCGACAAGGGCTGACGGCAGCTTGCTCAGCCCGCAAATCAGCGCGTGCGAAAAGACAAACTCTTGCCGTTTTCGTGGCATCCAACTCCGCGCCGGAACGTCGCGCCAGCCGCTTTCAACGGTGGCGGCGCGACTGCATGTCGCCCAAAACTGCGTAGCGGTTTTTGGGTAACGACATGCACAACAAAAGAGACCCAAAGCACGTCGCTCGAACCCTTCGGCGTGATGTGCCTTGGGTGGGCGGTTTCCTGGGGTGAGTTCCTTTTGTCGAGGACGATTCACCGTTTGGTAACCCTGATTAAATCAAAATGAAGCGACGGCAGGACGCCACGCGGCCCGCCTCCGCACCATTTGGAATACGGGAAGAACGATGCGCGGATTGATTGCTATAGTTTCCAGCCTGGTCCTGGCGGCCGCCTTCGCGGCGCCGGCGCTGGCGCAGCAGGCGACCAAGATCGGCCAGCACAACGCCTGGGGCACCTACAGCTATCAGTCGCAGGCCGGCAAGGTCTGCTATGTGCTGACCGTGCCGACCGACAAGCAGCCGCCGTCGCTCGACCATGGCGACATGTTCTTCTTCGTCAGCCAGCGTCCCGGACAGCAGGTTTCCTACGAGCCGCAGTTCATCGCCGGCTACAACTTCCAGGAAGGCTCGAAGGCCACCGTCACCATCGACAAGAAGAGCTTCTCGATGTTCACCCGCGGCAAGTCGGCCTGGGTCGAGAACGCCGCCGAGGAGCCGGTGCTGATCGCCGCCATGAAGACGGGCACCGACATGAAGGTGCAGGCGAAGTCGGGCCGCGGCAACCCCACCTCCTACGTCTTCTCGCTGAAGGGCATATCGGCCGCGCTGGCCTCGATCGCCAAGTGCAAGTAAGCACGGACCGAGTCTTGATCCGAGGGCCGGGCCGCAAGCCCGGCCTTTTGCTTTTGAAAGCAATTCCGGAAAGGATGTGAAACGGATTGCTTGTCACGGCAAGCACGGCTTGGTGGCTATGGTGGGCATGTATGGCTCAGACCGGCGAGATGAGGACAACCCGAGGCCGAGCCATATTCCCCCGCGAGCGGACCGGAAGGAACCCTTCGTGAGCGCCCAACACCAGTCTCTTGTGATCGCCGCGATGTTGGCTCTTTGGTCTCAGGATTCGCGCGCCGACCCAAGAGCCGCCGTTGCGACCGCGGATTTTCTGAACAGCATCGGTGTCGTCAGCACATTTCCTGACCGGGGCCAGCCTTTGGCTAAGACCGTCGAGATGGTCCGCTATTGCGGCTTCCGGTGGGTGAGGGCGGGAATAGAGGGGTTAACTGACAACGGCCCCACGACCATGCAGACCTTTCTGGAACTGCATCGGCAAACCGGTGCCAGGCTGAGTTGGGGACTGGTGAGCGGTGGGTCTGACCTGAAGAGGTTGATGGAAACCGGCAAGGTATTGGCGCAGGCCGACGCGCTGCTGGCTTTTGAGGGCAACAACGAGCCAAACAACTGGGCTGTTGAGTATCGAGGCGAGAAAGGCGGTGGGCGCGGGTACTCCTGGATGGCGGTCGCGAAATTGCAGCGAGACCTTTACCACGCGGTCAACACGGATCCGGCGCTGGCGAAGTACCCCGTGGGGTCGATTTCGGAACCGGGAGCGCAAAATGACAGCGTTGGCCTTCAGTTTCTTGCAATTCCTCAGGACGCTGAAACCTTGATGCCGGACGGCACCAGATATGCGGACTACGCGAATGTACACAACTACCTCTATCACCCGCATTCGCCCTATCCGGCCGACAACAAGGGTGTGGGATGCTGCCGACCCAACCTATGCTGCGCGGGTCGACGGACTATTCGGAAACTTCGGTCTGACATGGTCGAAATGGTTCCGGGGCTACCCGCCGGAACAACTTGAAACACTGCCGCGTGTCACGACCGAGACGGGAACCAATATCCAGGGACCGGTCACCGAAGAGTTGCAAGGTTTGAATTTGTTGAATTTGTATTTCGCACAGTTCAAGCGGGGTTATGCCTACACTTCGGTCTATCTGCTGAGGGACCGCACCGATGAGGCCGGCAACCAGTCGTTCGGTTTCTTCAGGCCCGATTATTCACCCCGCAAGGCCGCGACCTACCTTCACAACGTTACGACTATTCTGGCTGACGAGGGTACGGTCGCTACGTCCGGCACGTTGGATTACACGATCGCGGACCAGCCTCCGACGGTTCATGATCTTCTCCTGCGGCGCAGTGACGGGACGTTCCAACTGGTCGTCTGGGACGAACGGTTAAACGACCAGGACCAGGTGACCGTGCGCCTTGGCGCCACGGCGACTTCCATAAGCATCTATGATCCGACTGTCGGCACCGATCCTGTCCGGACAGTGAAGAACACGACCTCGCTCGACCTTTTGCTAAGCGATCATCCGATTGTAATCGAGATCTCGTCTGCCAGATAGGCTGGCGCGTTTGGACAAGCAGGCCGGGGCTCAAACCCGGTCTTCGCTTTCACAGCGGCTGTTCTGCCCCGGCAACCCTGCGCCGCCGGATCGCCTCGGCGATGAAGACGCGCGACAGCGCGTGGTAGAGCGGTTCGTTGGAGATGAGCCTTGCCGTGCTGTAACCCGGCATTGCCGCGCACATCAGCGCGATGACGTTGTCGTGGTTGCCGGTCATTTCGAGGATGATGACGAAGGCCGTCATCGGCGCCTGCACGACGCCGGCGAAATAGCCGGCCATGCCGAGCAGTGCCGCGGTGCCGGTGGCCGTGCCGAAGACCAGGCCCAGCGTGCTGCCCAGCCCCGCGCCCACCGCCAGCGACGGCGCGAAGAGGCCGCCCGGAATGCCCGACACCATCGACAGCATGCCGGCCCCGAATTTCTCGACGAAGAAGAAGGCCGGCAGCCGCGTGCCTTCGATCGCGCCGCGCGCCTGCGCATAGCCGGTGCCGAAGGTAAGCCCGCCGGACGCCACGCCGATCACCGCCACGGTGAGCCCGCAGACGGCCGCCACGACCAGCGCGCGCGGCAGCGGCTGCAGCGCGTTCCAGCGCCGGATGCGGCGCATGACTTTCAACGCCGAAAGCGAGAACAGCGCGCCGACCCCGCCGCCGATGATGCCGCAGGCT
>NZ_RZRY01000239.1:0-8643 GCF_003998035.1 Mesorhizobium sp. M2A.F.Ca.ET.039.01.1.1
CGGTCAGGCCGCGCTGAGCTTGGCCATCGTCTCGTCGTCGACCTCGAAATTGGCGTAGACGCTCTGCACGTCGTCGTCATCCTCGAGGGTGGCGACCAGCTTCATCAGCGACTGCGCCCGCTCTTCGTCGACCGGGACGTTGTTCTGCGGCTGCCAGATCGCCTTGACCGATTCAGCCTCGCCGAGCGCCGCTTCTAGCGACTTCGACACGTCGCCGAGACTTTCGAAGCTGCAATAGATGGTGTGGCCTTCCTCATCGGACTCGACATCGTCGGCGCCGGCCTCGATCGCGGCTTCCATCACCTTGTCGGCGCTGCCGGCCGAAGCCGGATAGTAGATTTCGCCGACGCGGTTCCACATGAAGGACACCGAGCCGGTTTCGCCGAGCGCCCCGCCGGCCTTGGTGAAGGCGGCGCGCACATTGGATGCCGAGCGATTGCGGTTGTCGGTCAGCGCCTCGACGATCAGCGCCACGCCGCCCGGGCCATAACCCTCGTAGCGCACGGCTTCGTAGTTCTCGCCGTCGCCCGCGGAAGCCTTGTTGATGGCGCGCTGGATGTTGTCCTTCGGCATCGACACGGCCTTGGCGTTCTGCATCGCAAGGCGAAGCCTCGGGTTCATCGCCGGGTCCGGCGTGCCGGTCTTGGCCGCGACAGTGATTTCGCGCGCCAGCTTGGAAAACATTTTCGACCGCACCGCGTCCTGACGGCCCTTGCGGTGCATGATGTTCTTAAATTGCGAATGGCCAGCCATGGCACCCCTGTCGTGTTCGGCTAGAGCACCGCGGAGCGAAATGGGATCACCTCGCCATCCGCAAATTGCTCGAATTCAAATTTTCAGAACGCTCCAGGCATGCCTGCGAAGGCACACGGCGCTCTCTGTCGGAATGGCCGGCTTATAGATAAATCGGCTCAATTCGTCCAGACGCGCCGTAACTCCGGCGCCGGAGAGGCCGCTCAGCTCTCAAGGTCGGACTTCAGCCGGTCGAGAATGCTGATCGCATGGCCGGCATACTGGCTGATCCAGCGATCGTGGATCTGCTTGATCGGCAAGGCATTGAGATGGTTCCAACGCTCGCGTCCCTCGCGCCTCGCAATCACCAGGTCGGCCTCCTCCAGCACTTTCAGATGCATCATCACCGTGCAGCGGTCCATGTCCGGGAACGCCTCGCAAAGCGCGCCGGTGGTCTGCGGCTGATCCTTCAGGCGATCCAGCAATTCGCGCCGGCGCGGATGCGCCAAAGCCTTGAAAACATGGTCGTCCCCGGTTTGGCTTGACATGTTATGTTTCTATAACATATTGTTCCACTGAGCAAGGAAGGAGCTGTGGATATGTCCCTTGGATTCAGGATTTCCGGGCGCATCGGCAAACCGGTCGCCGAGGTCTTCGACGCCGTCGTCAACCCGACGAAGCTCAGTGGGTATTTTACAACGCTTGGCGGCGCCTCGGCGCCGCTGGTCCCCGGCACCACGGTCACATGGTGGAATACCGTGCCCGTCGAGGTCGATGAAGTGGTGCCCAACGAGCGCATCGTGCTGCGCTGGGATGGCGGCGGCCCCGGCGTTGTACCGGCTTACAAGACCACGATCGAAATGAACTTCGAAGCCCTGGATGACGGTGGCACCTTCGTCACCATTGCCGAAAGCGGATGGCGCGAGGACGAGGCCGGCCGCAAATCATCCTACGGCAATTGCGAGGGCTGGTCGCAGATGCTGTCATGCATGAAAGCTTACGTCGAGTACGGCATCAATCTGCGTGAAGGGTTCTACCCCAGCGAAATGCGCGGTGAACTGCCGACGTCGGAAAGCAAATGATCCTGCGGCGGGAGCGACAGCCGCACGCTGCCGCCCTCGTTGCCACCATCAATGCCCGCCGCCCGACCCCTGCTTCTTGCGATTCCGCGCCAGCATGTTGAGACCCTCGACCAGCGCCGAAAAGCCCATGGCGGCGTAGATGTAGCCCTTCGGCACGTGATAGCCCATGCCGTCTGCGATCAGCGTCATGCCGATCATCAGCAGGAAGCCCAGCGCCAGCATGACAATGGAGGGGTTCCTGGCGATGAAATTGGCGAGCGGCGTCGCAGCCAGCATCATCACGCTCACCGCCACGATCACGGCGATATACATGATGGCGATCTCGTCGGTCATGCCGACGGCGGTGATGATGGAATCGATCGAGAAGACGAGATCGAGCAGCAGGATCTGGAAGATCGCGCCGGCAAGGCTCAGCTGCAGCGTACCCACCATCGTGTCCTGATGATCCTGCGGGTCGACAGTGTGATGGATTTCCCTGGTCGCCTTCCAGACCAGGAACAGGCCGCCGGCGATCAGGATCAGGTCGCGCCAGGAAAATCCGTGGCCGAAGGCGGTGAACACCGGCGTCGTCAGCTGCACGATGATCGAGATCGTGGCGAGCAGGATGAGGCGCATGACCAGCGCCGCCGAGATGCCCAGCCGGCGGGCCCGGGCGCGCTGCGCTTCCGGCAGCTTGTTGGTCAAAATCGAGATGAAGATCAGATTGTCGATGCCGAGCACGATCTCGAGCACCACCAACGTCAAAAGCGCGACCCAGGCGGTCGGGTCGGAAACAAAGGCAAAATGCGGCGCCAGGAACTCGATGAGCTGCATGAAGGTCGTCCCCTCTACGATCTAGAGCAGTTTTCGCGGGTTTCGTGGCCAGTTAGGTACTGACCTTGGCTATATCAATGTCAGGACCAGAAAGACGGCGCCGTTTCTTCCAACCGAGGCCCGCGACGAAACGGCGCGATTTTCTCGGCAAGACCGGTGCGATCGGAAATGTCGACGCCGACGCCGCAGAGAGTCGCCGGTCCAGTCGCCGCCTCGAAGCGCCCTTTCGGCACCTTGGAAAGAAACCGGTTGAGCGGCTCTTCCTTGTCCATGCCCAGCGAGGAATCGTAATCGCCGCACATGCCGGCGTCCGAGATATAGGCGGTGCCACCGTTGAGGATCTGATGATCGGCGGTCGGCTGATGCGTATGCGTTCCGACCACGAGGCTGGCGCGGCCGTCGACGAAATGCGCGAAGCACATCTTCTCCGAGGTCGCCTCGGCATGGAAATCGACGATCGCCGCATCGGCCTGCTCGCCGAGCGGGCAGGCCGCCAACTCCCGCTCGCCGGCCTGGAACGGATCGTCCAGCTCCGGGTGCATGAAGACGCGGCCCATGATGTTGGCGACCAGCACGCGCGCGCCGTTGCGGGCGATATAGACGCCAGAGCCGCGCCCGGGCGTGCCCTTGGGAAAATTGGAGGGCCGCAGGAAACGCTCCTCGCGCGGCGCGAAGATCAACGCGTCGCGCTGGTCCCAGACATGGTTGCCGGTGGTGACAACATCCGCGCCGGCAGCGAGCGTCTCGCGAAAGATCTCCTCGGTGATGCCGAAGCCGCCGGCGGCGTTCTCGCCATTGACGATGACGAAGTCGAGCCTGAAGTCGGAAATCAGCCCCGGCAGCTGTTCCCACACTGCCGTGCGCCCTGTTTTGCCAACCATGTCGCCGAGAAAGAGGAGTCTCATAGCCACTTCTATCCAGAGCTGTGGACACTAGGCAAGCGGCACCGAGGTCCTTAACGCCGGCCGAAAGTGCCGCGTTGCTGATCGGCTGGCCCCGCTCCAGCGCCGGCAACGCGAACGGTCGATGGCGCCATGGGCGGCGTTTTGCGTCCTCGCAACCAGAAGAACCAGATGTAGAACAAGGTGAACCCACCGGTGACGGCGAGCAGCAGCAGCCCGCCGCGCCAGCCTTTCATCGCGGCCGTGTCGAGGCTCGATGGATCGGCAGGGTCATAGTACAATTCTATCCTGTCGCCCTTGGCCGCCTTGTAGAGACCGATGTCCTTGTCCTTGCCGGACCATGTCATCGGCGCGTCATTGGCAACATAGCTGACGGCGACATTGATGCCATCCGTGGTGAGACCGTTCGCCCGCGTTTCGCTGTAGGCGCTGACATCCGTTACGGTGGCGAGTGTCCGCTGCCAGGCAGCCTGGTGATGCAAGGTAGTTCCTATGATGTGCAACGACATCGAGAACAGTATCGCCGCGATCAGCGCGAAGGGCATCAGCAAATAGCGTGCAAGAAGGAACACCACGATCCCCGTCAGCTCGATTATAGCTGCAGGAACATAATCCGACGTGTCTTTGAAACGCGTTAAGCGGGTCGCGATAGCTTAAGCGACATCGAAGCGGCGCAACCCGCTCTCGGTCAGTATTTCCGGAATGATGACGTCATGGTTCTCTTCCGGCACCCGCTCGACTTCCTGGCAATCGAACGCGATGCCGATCAGCCTGGGCATGATGCCCTTTTCGGCCAGCCTGGCGATGGCGCGGTCGTAATAGCCGGCGCCGTAGCCGATGCGGTGGCCGCGGCCGTCGAAGGCGGCGAGCGGCACCAGCATGAGCGTCGGGTCGAGCACTTCCGCCTCTTCATGCGGCCCGACCGTGCCGAAGCCCATCTCGACCATCGGCGCGCCGCGCACCAGCTCGCGAAAGACGATCGTGGTCTTGTCCAGGATCGCCGGCAGGCAGAGCCTGGCGCCCTTCTCGCGCAGCGCGAACATCAGCGGCCGCACATCGACCTCCGAGCGCATCGGCCAGAAGCCGGAGACGATGCGGCCGGGCTCGAAGTCGATTTTCTCCTTTGCCGTCTCGGCCATTTCGAGCGCGATCTCGACGCGCCAGAATTCGTCGAGCGCATCACGGCGCGCCAGCGCTTCCTTGCGAAGCTGTTTCTTCAGGTCTTTCGGTGAGTTCATGCTCAGACGCTAGAAAGGGCCGGGATTGTATGGAGTGTTAGGAACGACCTTTTCTAGCGCATGTCTCCCGAAATCGGGAGAGTGACGATCCACACAACCGGTGGAGAGGTCGATCCCGGGTGCCTACAAAGTAGGTGGGCGCCGTGTGAGAAAACCCACGGGTCTTCCCAGGGACAGCTCCCTAAGGATCGATAAGGCCCCGGGGATAAGTTTCTCCTGCCGGGAAGCACAGACCGCCGGGGACAAATATAGGCCGATGGTTAGCCGTGCGCCAGAGAGACGAGCGACCAATTACGCGTAATTCGCCTTGCAGACCATCTCGATCAGAGGCTCTCGGCAACCGCCCTTGCGCGGCCGGCCTCGCCTCCTTACGGTCCAGCCCCACGGACAGGAGAAAAAATGCGTTTCGAAGGCACCGCGGCTTACGTCGCCGACAAGGATCTAATGGTCGCGGTCAACGCCGCGATCGCGCTGGAGCGGCCCTTGCTGGTCAAGGGCGAGCCCGGCACCGGCAAGACCGAGCTCGCCCGCCAGGTGGCGTCGGCGCTTGGGCTCGAATTCATCGAATGGAACGTCAAATCGACCACCAAGGCGCAGCAAGGGCTCTACGAATATGACGCCGTGTCGCGGTTGCGCGACAGCCAGCTTGGCGACGAGCGCTTCAACGACATCGCCAACTACATCAAGCGCGGCAAGCTGTGGGACGCCTTCGCGGCGCAAAAGAAGGTCGTGCTTTTGATCGACGAGATCGACAAGGCCGACATCGAATTCCCCAACGACCTCCTGCAAGAGCTCGACCGGATGGAGTTCTTCGTCTACGAGACCGGCGAGACGATCCGCGCCGAGTTCCGGCCGATCGTCATCATCACCTCGAACAATGAGAAGGAACTGCCCGACGCCTTCCTGCGTCGCTGCTTCTTCCACTATATCCGCTTCCCCGACATCGACACGCTGCACCGCATCGTCGAGGTGCATCACCCCGGCATAAAGCAGAACCTGGTGCGGGCGGCCCTCACTCAGTTCTACGAGATCCGCGAGGTGCCGGGCCTGAAGAAGAAGCCGTCGACCTCCGAGGCGCTCGACTGGATCCGCCTGCTGGTCGCCGACGACATCGCGCCAGAAGACCTGCGCGCCGACCCGAAGAACATGCTGCCGAAACTGCACGGCGCGCTGTTGAAGAACGAGCAGGACGTGCATTTGTTCGAGCGGCTCGCGTTCATGGCCAGACGGCAGCAATAAGCCGCCAGCAATAGCGCTTTCCCATTCTGTGGACCGTTGCCGGGGAACAGCTGCTGCCGCAGCTTCGGGCCAAATGTTGGAGGAAGAAATGTCCGAGATCACCATCCGCCCGCTCACCCAGTCCGATCACGCCGACTGGCGCCGGCTGTGGACGGCCTATCTCACCTTCTATGAAACCAAGCTGCCGGAAGAGGTCTATGATCTCACCTGGAAGCGGCTGTTCACGGCAGGCGAGTTCGAGCCCAAGGGTTTCATAGCCACGCTCAATGGCAAGGCCGTCGGCCTCACCCACTATCTGTACCACCGCTCCTGCTGGTCGCTGGTCAACAACTGCTATTTGCAGGACCTGTTCGCCGACCCGGAGGTGCGCGGCAAAGGCGTAGGCGCCGCGCTGATCAAAGCGGTGCAGAACGAGGCCGGCAAGATCGGCGTGAAGAACGTCTACTGGATGACGCACGAGACCAACGCCACCGCGCGCCGGCTCTATGATCATGTCGCGCGCCGCACGGGTTTTATTGAATACGATCTGCTGTAATCATGGTTAGTGGTTGAAATGATAGAAATTGCGCAATATATTGCGCATATTACAGGGAGCGCGATGCCGCTGATAGAGACCAATACGCGCAAGATTGTTGCGAGACTTCTGCACGAAGGTTGGTTGAATGTCGGTGGCGGCAAGCATGAAAAGTATGAGCATCCGGAAAGGCCGGACGCTATGATCATCGTGCCCCGTCATCGCGAACAGTCTCCGGGTGTGGCGCGTTCGATCGCTCGACTTGCCGGATGGATTTGAGGACGATCCACATGACGCACTATGTCGGAGTACTCGACGGAGCCGACGATGTCTGGGGCGTGCGGGTGCCCGATCTTCCCGGTTGCCACGGCGGCGGGGCAAATCCCGAGGAAGCAATCGCCGACGCGACGTCGGCCATGCGTGAATGGGCTGAGGCCCGGATAGCAAAGCAGCTGCCGATGCCTGCCCCTCGCACGATGACGCAATTGCTGCGGTCAGGCGAGATCGATAGCACCGCCGGCGAATCCGCGGTGATGATCCCCGTGCTGATCGATTCAGGAAGACCTGTCCGAGCCAATCTGTCCCTCGATGCTGGTCTGTTGGCAGCAATAGACGAAGAAGCCGGCCGGCGCGGCCTTACCCGCTCCGCGTTCATTGCAAGCGCGGCACGCGAGAAGATCGAGGGGCACAGATAGCAGCCCAACCATGTTCATCCCCTTCTTCCTCGAACTGAAGGCAGCGCGGGTTCCCGTTTCGCTCAGGGAATATCTGTCGCTGCTGGAAGGGCTGGAAGCCGGGCTGGTCGATTATGACGTCGAGGCTTTTTATTACCTCGCCCGCGCGGCCCTGGTGAAGGACGAGCGCCATATCGACCGTTTCGACCAGGTCTTCGCGCATGTCTTCAAGGGCGTCGAGGCGCTTGGCGGATCCGACGCCGTCGATGTCGCCAACATCCCCGAGGAATGGCTGCGCCGGCTGGCCGAAAAGCACCTGACCGAGGAGGAGAAAAAACTGGTCGAGGCTTTGGGCGGCTTCGATAAGCTGATGGAAACCTTGAAGCAGCGGCTCGAGGAGCAAAAAGGCCGGCACCAGGGCGGCTCGAAATGGATCGGCACCGGCGGCACCTCGCCCTTCGGCGCCTATGGCTACAATCCGGAAGGGGTGCGCATCGGCCAGCATGAAAGCCGGCATCGCCGCGCGGTGAAAGTCTGGGACAAGCGTGAATTCCAGAATTTCGACGACACCGTCGAGCTCGGCACCCGCAACATCAAGGTGGCGCTGAAGCGGCTGCGCCGCTGGGTGCGCGAGGGCGCCGAGGAGGAGTTCGACCTGCCCGGCACCATCCATGCCACCGCCGAGCACGGTTATCTCGACGTCAAGACACCGCCCGAGCGGCGCAATGCCGTGAAGCTTTTGATGTTCTTCGATGTCGGCGGCTCGATGGACGACCACATCCGCGGTGTCGAGGAGCTGTTCTCGGCCGCCCGTGCCGAGTTCCGCCAGCTCGAATATTTCTACTTCCACAACTGCCTCTACGAGCGCGTCTGGAAGGACACCGGCGGCGGCTGGCCGAGACGATCCCGACCTTCGACCTCATCCACAAATACGGGCCGGACTATAAGGTGATCGTCGTCGGCGACGCCTCGATGAGCCCCTACGAGATCGCCCATCCGGGCGGCTCGGTCGAGCACTGGAATCCAGAGGCCGGCAGCGTGTGGCTGGCGCGCCTGTTGCAGCAATGGCCGAACGCGATCTGGCTGAACCCGGAAGCCGAGAAGAACTGGCGCTACACGCACTCGATCGCCATGATCAGCGAGATCTTCGGCGGCCGCATGTTCCCGCTGACACTGGCCGGGCTGGAAGCCGCGACCAGGCAGTTGTCGCGCAAGCGTTAGTTCCCCGGCACAGGGATGTTGACCGGTCGGCTCCGTTCGCATTGGCAGGCGGCATGCTTTGGAGATTGGCCGAAACGCCCATCGCGATCGTCATTCCAGGGCGGAGCAAGGAGCGAAGCGACGCGCGCAGACCCTGGAATCCATGCCGTTACCTTCGCCGAGGCCTGCAACGGAGCAGAATTCTGCACCGTGGCGGCGCTTCCAAGTCACGGAATGGATTCTATGGTC
>NZ_RZRY01000023.1:0-25972 GCF_003998035.1 Mesorhizobium sp. M2A.F.Ca.ET.039.01.1.1
GGCGGGGAGATGGAGGTCTTTGTCCGGGTAGTCGAGTTGGGCAGCTTCTCGGCGGCCGCCCGGAAGCTGCGCATCACCCCTTCGGCCGTCAGCAAGCTCATCACCAGGATGGAGGAACGGCTTGGCATCCCGCTTGTGATCCGGACGACGCGGAGCCTCACCCTGACACCCGAAGGAGGCGAGTACTACGAGCGCGCGCGTCGCATCGTCAGCGAGATCGAGGAAGCAGAAGAGAGCGTCGCCTCCGGCTCCGGCACGCCACGCGGCTATCTGCGCGTGAATTCCAACATCCCTTTCGCCTGGCACATCCTTAACCCGCTGATCCCGCGGTTCCTTGCGTCCTATCCCGGCATCACACTCGATCTGATCCTTTCAGACCTGACCGTCGACCTGATCGGAGAGCGAGCCGATGTCGCGATCCGGACTGGCAATCTCTCCGATTCCGCCCTGAAGGCCCGCAAGCTGCTGGAGAGCCGACGCATGGTCGTGGCGGCGCCCGATTATCTTGCGCGCCGGGGCTACCCGCAAACGCCCGAAGATCTGGCCGAGCACAATTGCCTGAGTTTCAACCTGCGCCGGAACCTCGACGAGTGGCCGTTTGTTGACGGCCGACGCAATGAGCGGGTCTCGCGCATTGCGATCTCAGGCAATGTGCGCGTCGACAATGGCGAGACCATGCGGCAGTTGGCGCTGGCTGGCGTCGGCATTGCCAGGTTATCGGAGTTCCATGTCGGTCGCGATGTAGAAGAAGGCCGGCTCGTGCGCATCCTCGACGAATTCAACCCCGGCGACACAGAACCAATCCATGCCATCTATATCGCGCATGATCTGGTGCCGAGCCGCGTGCGCGCATTCATTGATTTCCTAGTCGAGAACCTGCCAAAGTCGGAAGGTATTGCCTAGGCGAAGCGCTCGCGGCGGCTGTAGTAGCCAACCATCCCGATGATGACCACGCCATAGATGATTTGCTTGGCTGCCTCTGGTGCCTGCATGATCGACAAGACTGATGAAATCAGGGTGATGAGCATCACGCCGAGCGCGGTGCCGGCATAGGAGCCGCGACCGCCGAACAGGCTTGCCCCGCCAAGCACCACGGCGGCGATCGCCGACAAGAGGTAGGGATCGCCCATATGGCCGTAGGACTGGCCCGCATAACCCGCGAGCAGCAGTCCTGCGGCCCCATTGAGCAGGCCGGAGGCGACGAAGGCCAGCAAGGTTACCCGTCTGGTATCAACGCCGGAGAGGAACGCAGCCGCCTCACGATTGCCCACGAAATAGAGATGTCGGCCGAAAATCGTTTTGCGCAGGATGAACGCCATAAGCATGCCGATCGTAAGCCAGACAAGCGTGACATTTGCCACGCCGAATGTTTTGCCAGCGCCAAGTGTCGACATGGCGAGCGAGGGGCGGCTGCCGAGGGTGAACATGTCGCCCAGATACACGCAAAGGCCCAGCACGACGGTATTGACCGCAAGCGTCCAGATCATCGACGGGATGCGCATGTAAGCAACGCCGATGCCGTTGACGAGGCCGATGCCGACACCGGTCGCGAGGCCGACCAGCAGGCCAATCTCGCTGACGAAGGGTTGAGGATGCGGTCCGACCACGGCGGTCGACAACAAGGCGGCCGCGGTCATGGTCCACGGGATCGACAGGTCTATTTCTCCGAGCAGAATGACGATCAGCGCGCCGGTGGCGACGATGCCGAGGAAAGCGCCCGTCTGGAGCTGCTGGAGAAGATAGGTGGGCGAATAGAACTGCGAATGAACGAACCCGCCAACAATGACCAGCGCCAGGATTGACAACGCCAGTGCCTTGGACGGCCCGTCCATCTCGGCAATCAGATTACGCAGGGCTGTCATTGGTAGAGTTCCATACGGTTGCGGATACCGATCACACGCGTCACGCCAAGGCCCACGGCGATCACCAGCACGGCGCCTTCGAACAGTGGCTGGGCCTGAGGCGGCAGGCCGGTGAAAAAGATCAGGCTGCTGATGGTTCTGAGGATCAGCGCGCCGGTAATTGAACCAAACACACTTCCGGCGCCGCCCGTCAGCAAAGTGCCCCCGACCACGACCGCGGCGATCGAATTTAGCGTGTACGGAAGCCCGATCGAAGGATCGCCTCCCAATGTCTGGAACCCGAGGAACAATCCCCCCAGTGAGGCAAACAAGCCGCCAAGCGCGTAGGCGCCGATTTTTGCCCGGTCGACGGGCAAGCCCGACATATAGGCCGACGATTCGGCCGAGCCGACCGCGAGCATAGTCCGGCCCGTCTGGGTGCGGCGCACCGTTCCCCAGATAACGGCGGCAAGCAACAGCATGACTATCAGGGAGGTTGGCATAAGCCCCAGGACATTGCCCGTGACGATATCGCTGAGCGCCTCGTCGATGTTGCCGCCGGGCGCCGGGCGCACGATGAGGGCGAGGCCGGAATAGATCGCTCCCGTCGCCAAAGTGGCGATGATTGGCTGGATCCGTCCGACGACGACTACCAGGCCGTTGATGGCGCCGCAGGCTGCACCGATCGCCAGAACGAGGACCACACCTGCGGCCACTTGGCCGGGCGGACCATCCACGACGACCGAGGCAACGCAATTCGCCAGCGCCATGGTCGGCCCGACCGAGAGGTCGATACCGCGGGTGAACACCACAATGGTCTGGCCGACAGCCAGCAGGGCGAGGGCCGCGCCCTGGTTCGACCATGCCGTCAGGACGCCGATGCTGGCACCCTTGGGATGGATCGACAGGAAGATCGCAAGAAGCACCGCAAGGGCACCGACGGCGAAGACCGTGCGGCCGTGATGCCTGAGGACGCGTGCGCGAATGAGTGTCATGACAGCTGCTCGATCAGGTTGCCCTGCTCGTCACGAGTGTCCGGCACGACCTCGCGGGTCATGGCCGCGTCGGGCAGGTTGAAGGCGTTGGAGAGGATGTTGTGCTCGGTCAGCATTGGGCTGCTGAGCTCGGCTCGGATGCGGCCGCGATACATGATGAGCGCGCGGTCGCACAGGCCGATCAGTTCGTCGTAGTCAGTTGAGTAGAAAAGGATCGCCATGCCGTCGTCCGCAAGCTGCCTGAAGAGGCGGTAGATCTCCTGCTTGGTGCCGACGTCGATGCCGCGCGTCGGGTCCATCAGCAACA
The DNA here is from genome assembly GCF_003998035.1 of Mesorhizobium sp. M2A.F.Ca.ET.039.01.1.1. Classification (NCBI taxonomy): domain Bacteria; kingdom Pseudomonadati; phylum Pseudomonadota; class Alphaproteobacteria; order Hyphomicrobiales; family Phyllobacteriaceae; genus Mesorhizobium; species Mesorhizobium sp. M2A.F.Ca.ET.039.01.1.1. Next base: position 3,144 of record NZ_RZRY01000023.1, read on the forward strand.
AAAGCCTGGGGTTGGTGGCCAGCCATTTGCCGAGCACCACTTTTTGCTGGTTCCCCCCGGAAAGCGTGCCGACAGCAGCGCCGAGCGACTGGGCCTTAATCTGAAGTCTCTCGACGAGGGCCTGTGCCTGGGAGTGCGACCGGCTTCTGGACACGATAGTGGCCGTGCTCAGCGCCCCAAGCAACGTCACGCCAAGATTCTCCTCGACCGACATCGACAAAAACAACCCTTCGTTCTTGCGATCCTCGGGAATGAGCGCGATGCGCGCTGACTTCGCCGCGCTTGGTCCGCCGTGGCGGGCAACACGTCCTTCGACCCGCACCTCGCCAGTCAGGCCCCTTAAGAGACCAGCAATCGCCATCAGCACCTCTCGCTGGCCTTGTCCCTCCAACCCGCCGAGCCCGACGATCTCGCCGGCGCGGACGGCAAGGCTCAGCGGGCCGAGACGATCTTGCCAGCACACGTCGCGCAGCTCGAGGTGAGGCTTCTGCAGCAAGCGCGCGCCAGACTTGGGCGGATAGACCTGCGCAATCGGCTTGCCGATCATCAGTTGGACGATTTCGGATTGAGTCTTCGATCCGGCTTTGAAGGTTTCGACCAACTCGCCGTTGCGGAACACCGTACAGGTGTCGGCGATCTGCTCGATTTCATGCATACGGTGCGAGATGAATAAAACACAGACGCCTTCCTCGCGAAGCTGGCGCAAGAGCGTCATGATCGTTTCGACGTCCGAAGCAGCTAGCGCCGAGGTCGCCTCATCGAGGATGAGGATGCGCGGCTCCCGCGCCACGGCTTTGGCAATCTCCACGATCTGGCGCTGCGGCAGGGCGAGTTCGCCACAACGGGCGTTCACGTCGATACCCGCGCCACAGCCCACGCGATCAAGCATGTCACGGGCTTTGCGCGCTTGGGCACGGCGGTCGATCATCCCAAGCCGGTTCCGAGGCGGATTGGCCAGGTAGATGTTCTCCGCAACGTTCATATGCGGAATGGTCGACAGTTCCTGGAAGACGCAAACAATACCGTGCCGTGCCGCTTCGATCGGGCTTGTCATGCGCAGGTCACTGCCGGCCAGCCGCAAATGTCCTGTGTCAGGGCTGACCACGCCCGCAAGGATCTTCATGAGCGTGGACTTGCCAGCGCCATTCTCGCCGAGGATCGCATGAATCGACCCTGCGTTGGCTTTGAAGTCGATGTGGTTCAACGCCCTGGCTTTGCTGATCCCCGAGAGCTCAAGCAGCTGAATATCGTTGGACATGGACGCCCTTCCTAAACCTTGCCAGCCCCGGGAACGGCATGCGCCGTCCCCGGTAAGCATAAGGAGAGCGTCAGTCGTTGCCGGCGCCGACCGCATTCAACTGGTCAGGCGTGAACACCATGTCTGACCCGCAAGCGGCGTAGCCGGTGACCGTCTCGAATGTATCCGGGAGGTCCGGAAAGTAATTGAGGTTCGGCTTCATGTCCTTGGTCTGAGCGTTTGGAATGGGCACATTGACCAATTCCGGAAGCTCCTCGCCCTGCAGCAAGGCCAGCGTCGCCCGCAATGCGACTGGACCCTGACCAGGCGACGTCGAAACCGAAATCCCGGGAATGTTTCCCGCAGCGAGAGCCTTAACGAAGCCGTTGGCCGCATCGCCACCAACCGGGATGCCAGAAATGCCGGCCGAGGTCAGAGCGTTCGTGACCCCCTGGCAGCCATGTTGACAGATGATGGCGTCGAATTTGCCATAGATGGCCAGCGCATCCGAGGTCACCTTCTGGACGGTGCCGGTGTCCCAGTTTCCGACGACTTCGACGGTCTTGATATCGGGGTATTTCTTAAGGACGGTTTCAACGCCCAAATGGCGGTCACGATCCGTCGAATTGCCCTGGGGGCCGCGGATCTCCAAAACGGTGCCCTTTGGCGCCGGCATATCCTTGACGACAGCTTCGGCCTTGATCGTCTCGAAGTCGACCCAGTTCGGTGTGATACGCATGATCGCAGGATCATCGACCGGATTGTCGAACGAGACGAGGACCGTCTCGGCCTTCTTGGCATGGCGAATTACACTGCCAAAGGCCGATGGGTTCACAGCATCGAAGAGCACGGCGTCGTAGCCGGCTTCGATGTAGTTGTCGATTGCCGCGATCTGCGCTGCGACGTCGGACCCGGTGCTGACGATCTTCAGTTCCTTGATCTGGGAGGCGATCTCAGGCCGCGTTGCCCAGGATCGGACGCTTTTGATCATCTGCTCGCGCCACGGGATGCCAGTGTATCCATTCACCAGGGCTATACGGTAGGGTCCCTTCTTGGCGGGATACTTCAGATTCCCCGGGTTATCCGGGCCAGCCTTGTAGCAGGCCGGCATATAGGTATCTGCCTGCGCCGTTTGCGTCGCAAGCGTCGCGCTCAAGGCCACCGCACCTAGCATAAGGGCGAGCGCGTGCTGCCTCTTTCTCTGAATCGACATGACTTCCTCCCTGATCTTCAGTCGGAGATCACACGCACCCGTTCCATGTCTGGCCCTGTTCCCAACAGTGCCAAACCGAAATGCGCCACTCCCAAATGGAAGAAAATCTTATCGGGATTATATCGTCTACATCGAAGCCGGCACACCTGTTTTGAATTGAATTCAAATATCGCCGCGCACCGCGAAACCGAGGGCCGGACCGTCCAACGCCCCAAGGCCACCCTGAGCAGTGGTCAACATCGAGGCCCTTGGACCCAACGTCGCGATGAAAAGGGAGGGTCCGCTCTTCCGCATGTCCAAGTCCGGCCCCAAACCCCAGGATAATAGACACTGCTTGCTTGGAAACTAGTCCTCCGGCCAATCCTCACGTTCGCCAGATCATACGAGATCATACGAAGGATATGGGTTGGCTAACCATGCAGTAAGCCATTGATCTTCTTTGTGAATCCCACACCCTCAGCGACAGCGATAATCGTTGTTCCTCAATAGCTTACGAAACGGTTCGCCAAAGTCGATTCAAGAAACTGCTTCGGCCGCTCGCCGATCACGTTATCTTCTAGGGAATGGCAGCTTTTACGCCTCATGCGGTCGCCACTGTCAGCTTGTCCATCAACTGGAAGCGGCTTATTTACCGAATGGCAGCACGGTTCAGATGCGATAGAAGCTTTCTGCGTTTGAGCGAAGGACAGCAACGCGTTCAGACTCAGGCATGTTCGCCACGACGGCTCCGCCGCTTTGCCTTCGGCTCGCATGTCCGCCGCGGCCCACGCCTGTCCTTGGTCGACATTTTGAATTGAATCCCTTTTCCAATCCGGCCAAAGAATCTCAGCCAACCGCCTCGTACTCTGGCCTATGATTGTGCATGGTCCTCGCTTTCATCCGTGATCGAGCAGCGCTCGAACGTTCTATTCCGCTCGACACCTCGCGCGTGTTTATCGACGCAAAGGGTGAGCGGCTCGTGGAGTCCATTGGCGCGCTCTTGCAAGAAATAGTGCACCGCGAACGGGCGTTTCGCCCGGCCGACCAGGTCAGATGGCGCAATACGCTCGAAGTGCTGATCGCCAACCTCGCCCTTGCGGTGTTCAACAGGGTAGATTCCCGACGTTTCGTGGGCATTTCGTTCAATGCGAACGATTATAGTGGAACGCCACATAGCGTCCGTATGCTTGCCCGTATGCGCGATGGCCTGGCAGAACTCGGTCTGGTCGAAGGGCAGCACGGATACCGGCGCACCGTCGAGAAACAGGTGCAGCATGGTCGGCGAACGCGGCTGCGAGCGACAGCGGCACTGCGCAATATGTTTGCCGAGAATGGCGTAACGCGAGCGGCCATTGGCTGGAGTGAGCGGCGAGACGTCATTATTCTTCGCCAGGCCGCCATTGGAACTCCCCTCGAACCCTCGGATGTTCGGGCGAGCCGGTCGATATTGCTTCGCCAGAATGAGCGCCTTGGAAGCGTGCACATTGGCATCCCTGACGATGCGTGGGCCCGAATAGCAGATCGATACTACGGCAATGACGATGATGCCGAGGAGCGGCTTGTGGCAGGGGAAGAGGGGACGCAGCTCTATCGGATATTCAAGGGGGACTGGCAAAGTGGCGGAAGGCTCTACGGAGGCTGGTGGATCAACCTACCCAAAGCGGAGCGAAAGCTGCTGACGCTTGACGGCGAGCCGGTTATCGAACGCGACTACGCAAGACTGCACCCGACGCTGTTGTTCGCGCGTGTGGGGCAGCAACTGGACCACGACGTCTATTCTGTCGAGGGGTTCGTCGGTCCGCAGGTTCGCGAACTGGGCAAACGCACTTTCAATCGGCTTGTCAACCGAACGTCATCATCACCGATGCGGCTCGCTGCGACCGCGCTCGATCGCGCCCAGCTTCCGCCTGGCGCGCGCTTCCATGATTACGTTGCCGCTTTCACAGCCCAACTTGAGCCGATAGCTCGTTGGTTTGGCAGCGGCGAAGGCGTCCGGCTGCAGCGGGAGGACAGCGATCTCGCACTAGCAGTGCTCGATCGCTTGCTGGACCAGAATGTGCTCGCGCTTCCAGTTCACGACAGCTTCATCGTCCCGCGTCGATTCGACAGGCAGCTGACGGAGGCAATGGAGGAGGCCTTCCGCGGCAAATATAGCTTCAGTCCGACGGTCCGCTGATCAGACGTTCCATAACTAAGAGCCATAAGGAGTGCCGTTAGACCTTCGTCGGCAAAATCCGAACGAACAAAAACAGGCGTGGCCGTTCCGGGCGACCGTTGAGGCGATCAACCGTCGCTTCAATTCTTCCCCGCGAAGCCCAGACCCTGAAGGTCTCGACCTGCAGCCGGTTGATGTTGCCGAGTTTGTGCCCGTTGAACGTGACAGCGACGGCGCGCGGATCATAGGGGTTATCGTCTTCAGCAACGATTTCAACTCTGTCGCCTATTGTGGGCAACTGCGTCTCAGCTTTCCTTGCATAGTAGCGATAGCCGGCGACTTCGACGACGAGCTGCCGCTTGTCCACCTTGGCATCGAGGGGGTCGACGACTGAAAACCCGTCGCTAGGCAGATAGGCCTCGGACAACGCAAGCAGCGCGAAGTCGCTGAGCTTAGTCCCGGGGCGCACCCGAAGGTGGCGCTCATAGGCGTCAAAATCGGCGCGCGACCGCGGCGGAAGTCGCCGCATGAATGCCTCGAGAACACCGGCACGATGCTCCGCGCGCTCCGGCGGAAAGCCAGGATAACCCGCATATCCATAGCTCAGCAGCTGATCATAGGATTTGTCAGGATTGAGGCGCTTGAACTGATCGCTGTCGCCGAAGTAGCGAAGGCGGACCTCTCCGTTTTCGCAGGTGAGCTCGCCCACTGCGAATCGGGTTCGATCATTGAATTCATCGGGCGCCTGCCATGCCAGGATCAGATGATCCGGCTCGCTCGCATGCGTGATCCAGTTCTCACTCACAGTCCAAGTGCCTCTTTCAGCTTGTCCCGGCGTGCGCCGAGTTGCCTGACTATAAACCGCCCCCGGTGAGATGAGAACAAGACGGGAACATCAAATTGCGTTGCCCAGTCGACGATCTCCTCGACCGCCCCGTCCGTAAAGGCAACATGCTTGCCGCGAGCTCGAGCAGATCGCGGTTCGCGCCGAAGAACCGCTCACATAGTGCGATGTGAGGTGTTGGGCCATCCTCATTTTTCGACCAGCCGATATCGTGCGTCCCTCGGGCAATGTAAGTGGCCATGCGTGAGTTTGTCCAAGGCTCGCCGAGCTTCGCCTCGCTTGTTCCGTAGCCGAGGCTCGTCCCGTTGTCGTAAAGTGGTGCCAAGCTGAACCGGGGATTTTCCCCCTTGGGCTCGATCAGGAACCCCCAGTTTTCCGAATGCCGATCGGTGTTGCCGATCAGTGTGTCGAACACGAGCGCGCGTGCCCACCAGCGCAATGGTTCCTCCACTCCGAGCAGACGGCAAATCACCAGATTTTCCCGCAGCGCGTGAGGGCGTCCTTTCTTACCGTCGGCGAAGTTCTTTTGCATATAATCGGCTGCATGGGCGAGCCGTGTTGTGCGTGAGGCCTCTGGGTATGGATAGAAGAGCTTTATCAAAGCGCCGGTCTGCCCGTTTGTCCCGTCGACCGCTACTAGGGCTGGAGGCACATCGACCCCAACAAGATGGGAAAGCTCATAGGCGATGACCTCGCACCACATCTGCTGAGCCTGCCAACCCAACGCCTGCTTAAACAGGTAGCCTTGACCGGGGACCACGAAGTCCAAAGAGCATTCCTGCGGGGAAATGACCAACTGCTTCGGCTTTGACCCGATCGGATAGATCGGAAAATCCTCATCGGCCGTCCAGCTGGCTATATCGATGACTTCGTTCGGATTTTGACGACGAATCTCGCGAATCGAAAAACTCCGTAGTTGAATGCTGATCTTTCTATCGTGCCTCTGGCCACGACGAAAGCATGGTGTGCCATCCCTGAAGATAGTTGGTCTTAGCGCCAACTCGACAGCAGTTTGACGCCATCTGAGTGTCGTGTTCAGGTAGCCAGAGCGTGCTGTCATAAGCCGAAATGACGTTGGCGAGTGTCAGCCATGCGCCGGTCGCATACGGATCGCCACCGATCGTAACCTCATTGGATGCCGGCAGGTTGGCCGCGTGGGCAGGCTGCAATTTCTCATCGTGCCCGTTCCAAAAAACTTGCGTCCTCGCAGTCATGGCACATCAAATGGCACACACACCGCCGATCTCTTGTAATTGCACGCTGGGCTAACGCCTCGATTGTTGTTGAACCACCCAAAAATCCGGTGACAACATCCTCGACGGAGGGTCTATGCTGGCAATAAGAGCGGCTCATCTGGAGCTCTTACCCGGTTCGCCAGACCATACGAGAGAATACGAAGGAAATGGGTTGGCGAACCAGCCGCTAACGTATTGATTTTCTGTAGAAAACAATGACCCTCCGGGCCCACCATTCAGTCTGCGAGTTCTGGCGCGTTTTCGACCATCTCAGAATAGTGTCGACATTTCCGTAGGTTACCGGCGCACTTGCGGCAACGCTTGGCTGAGACAACCCCGTCTGGGCCTAGAATGGCTCGATTTCGGACCTTCGTCTCTGCAGCCCCATTTGCGTAGCCAACTGTTTGGAAAAGCGATGCTCGGGCGATGGTCGGAATCAGAAGCCGAGGAGGGCAGATTGATCGGACCATGCGAGGGGAAGGCGGGACAGGCGCGACAGCCCATGGGCTGTGAGTTCGACTGGCTGGATGCCGGCGATAATCTTCGACACGATCTTCGGCGAGAGAAACGCCAGCGGCAGCAGCCTGCTCACCTCAGAGACGGTGGTCGCGTTCAAGCTGGCGATCTCCGTCAGGCTTCGACCCGAGCCATCGGTGAGTTGATGGAGATAAAGCTGAGAGCGATAGACCACGTCGATCAACGCTGCATCCGGCTCCGAGCCGTTGGACGAGGGATCGGTTAGTACGATGCGCATCTCGACGCCGCGTCGCTTGATTTCAAATGGGCATGTGATCGACAGCGTTTCAGCGCCGCCGTCGGATGGCAAAGCCCTATCGAGCAGATGTTCGGATAGTCCCCGGCAATCAATGTCGACGGTCAATGCCTTCTGACCAAGTGCGATGCGGCGAGCGAGTTTCTGAAAAAGCGATCGCTTAGCGTCGGCAGTCTCGAAGCTCCAGGCAGTCCTGACTTCAGCCGCGCGGCTCATCGCGTATTGAATCTCGCCGGGACCTCCCCAACGCCGAATCAAATCAGCGATTTGGCTGTGATCGCTGAGAATACGATTCAGCTGAAGCTCAACGACTGATTCAACTGCATCGGCAGGAAGACGCCATCCGTCGGAGCTGCGGCGCCGCTGATCAACAAACTGTTTTGAGACATAATAGCGATAGCGAACGCCTCGCTTGTTGGCATGCACCGATCGAAGGTTCTCGCCATGTTCGTCAAAGAGAAGTCCGGTGAGAAGGTGCGGCTGAGTGACGTTCGATTTGCTCCTCCGGCGTGGTGCTTGAGACGCCAGGAGCGCCAGCGCCTCTTTGAACACCGGGCCTGCGATGATCGGCTCGTGCTCGCCGTCGTGGACCTGATCCTTGTGCTTGATCTTGCCTATGTAGATGGGATTCGAGAGCAGGTGATAAAGATTGCCGCGGCCGAACGGCATCGTCACAGCAAGGGTCCCATCCTGGCGCTCGCGGGTGCGCGTCGTGAGACTGTCCCGCGCCGCTTCGTCAGCAAGGTCGCGCACTGACTTCAGCACAAGGTAGCGCTTGAAGAGAAGCCGAACGATCTTCGCCTCGCCGTCGTCGATGACTAGCTTGCGATGCTCCACGCGATAGCCGAGCGGCACGACACCGCCCATCCACATGCCCTTCTTCTTCGATGCCGCGATTTTGTCGCGGATGCGCTCGGCTGTGACCTCGCGCTCGAACTGCGCAAAGGACAGAAGCACGTTTAGCGTCAGCCTGCCCATCGATGTGGTGGTGTTGAACTGCTGGGTCACAGAGACGAATGACGCCGAGCTGGCATCGAAGATCTCGACGATCTTCGAAAAGTCCATCAGCGAGCGGGTGAGGCGGTCGATCTTATAGACGACCACTACATCAATCTTTTTGTCGCGAATGTCTTGAAGCAGCCGCTGCAGAGCGGGGCGCTCCATCGTTCCACCTGAGATGCCACCATCGTCATAACGATCAGGGACGAGCTTCCAGCCAAGGCCGACCTGTGAGGCAATGAACGCCACACAGGCCTCGCGCTGGGCGTCGAGCGAGTTGAATTCCTGATCGAGGCCTTCCTCGCTCGATTTACGAGTGTAGACCGCGCAGCGCAGGCGACGTGTCGCGTTGCTGCTCATAAGCCAAAGAACCTCGGACCGGACCAATGCGCGCCGGTGATCTTGCGCGCGATCGACGATAGCGAGGGATAAACCTTGGCCTCAAAGACGAAGCCATCCTCGAGCACGTCGACGATGTGGGTCTTGCCGTTCCAGTCACGGACCAACCGTGCGCCTGGCAAAACTAGTTTGCGCTTTGGAGCGGCAGTCACCTTGATGTCGTCAGTGCCAACGCTAGGTTGCCTGTCACGGTCGGCGACCTTCTTCTCGACCCGGTCTATGGCGGACCTGAGCATGCGACGCGTCTCGGTGGAAAATCCACCGAGACGTTTTGCCTGAAGATGCCAGGCTGCTGCCCTGATCAGAAGCTCACGCCTGACACCTTTCGGTGGCGAGCATCTGTAGATCTTCTCCCATTGGGCTGCGAGATCCTCGCGGGAGAGGTCGCCTAAGGCGGCGACCGCTGCTTCGATGTCGAGCTTAGCGCGCATGAGGCTTAGGCGCCCTCGCGCCGTCATCGATGCGGTAGCGGCGGACGCCATCCTTGCCGACATCGCTGACCAGGTTGAGGCCAAGCTTCTTCTTGACCACCGCCGACAAGAAGCCCCGTACCGAGTGTGCCTGCCAGCCTGTGACCTCCTTCAGCATCTCGATGGTGGCGCCTTTGGCCAGGCGAAGTTTCTACAGCACTAGGTCCGATTTGCTCTGCTTGCTCTCGTTGCGGGCCGCAGCCTTCGGTGGCTTTGCCGGTCCCGCCTCCGCACCAGCGTCAACGTCACGAGCTCTCTTCTTGGGCGACTTCGCCTTCTTCGCCCGCTTGGGCGGGGTCTCGAGCGCGTCCCAAATGTGCTCACGCGGCTCCGGCGGGATCTGAAGCTTGTCGTTGTCGGATTCCGTGCTTTGATCGGTGCCGAGTGTTGCCATGATCGTTCTCCTTCAGTGTCAGTGCCGGCCAATCCGGCGCCTGTACTGACTTGAGCCCGGCTGGCGGGCTGGAGAGAGACCTTGGTTTTGGTGGCGATGGATACCGCCTCTTCGTTCCCCACACCAATGCTTGCGCGCGCAAGGAAGTCCAGCCGAATGTGCCTTGACGGCTAGCTATTTGCGAAATGGCAGGTAAGAAGCAGTTGGGCTTCGATTGTTTCAAAACTGAGGAATTTTACACGATGTCGGACGAACACGATCACGCTCACGCTGCTCTGATCGAACTGACCGCAGATATTGTGTCTGCGTATGTCAGCAAGAATGCCGTTCCGGTGGCGGGACTGCCAGAGTTGATCGAGAGTGTGAACGCGTCGCTGTCAAAGATTGGGCAGCCGTTCGAAGAGCCGAAGCCTGCACTGACGCCCGCCGTGAATCCGAAGAGGTCGGTGACGCCGGACTACATGGTCTGCCTTGAGGACGGAAAGAAGTTCAAGTCGCTCAAGCGCCACCTGAGCACGCACTACGGTCTAACGCCCGACGAATACCGCACCAAATGGGGCTTGCCCGTCGACTACCCGATGGTTGCGCCGAACTATGCTGCAACCCGCTCACAGCTGGCTAAGGCTAGCGGACTAGGGCGCAAGGCGTCGACCAGCGCCGTGAAAAAGCGTTCATCTGGGCCAAAGGCCAAGTAACGGGAAAGCCTAAGGGCGACGCCGCTTTGGGGCCGAGAACAGACCGGCAGCTTCGGTCTACGACACTTCACGAGCGGACAGTTAGATTGGGCGTGCGCACGTCGCGGTGTGACCGTTGCTGACCATCGTAGGCGCTTTGCGTCCAAAGCAATTCGGCGAGTGACGCGTGGCGAGCCTATCGCCCGCGTACTCCGCCAGTGGGCCCGAAGAACGGCCTGATTGACGAATTCCCCCGGCGGCTCCAGATTGGGATACAAGGTGTGCCGCTGGGACGCACGATAGCGGCGTGGGCGGGATATATGAGCGAAGCGAGCGACGGCAAGCGGCCCCATCGTCCCTGGCATGGTCTTGCCGCCCGGGCGATGATAGGTCTTGTCGCTCTCGCTCTAATGGTCGGTGCGATCAGCGTCATCGCTGTCCAATCCTTCAACGAATTGCGGCAAAGCTTCGACTCGGTGGCCGACGTCCAAGTCGAGGCCATCCAGACCGCCGCCGAGCTGCGGCAGCGCGCCCAAGCAATCACACGCCTGGCGCCATCGCTGTACGCAAAAGGGCTGGAGCAGGATGCCTTGCTCAACTTCTCGCTCCTCAGTTTCAAGGAGCAGTCAAAACTTCAGGAGCTGACCGGCAAACTCAAGTCGCAGACAAGCAAGGACCTCTCGGAGATTGAAGAGACGACGGCGGAACTGTTCCGGAATCTCGATACGCTTGCCACCACACTCTACGACCGTGCTGCAACCGAAGATGCGTTGGAGGGGTTGCTCCAGCGTATCTTTCGCATCGCCGTATCTGGAAAGGCCGACGGCGTCCTAGCCCTGCATGGTGCCCTCACGAATGAGGTGACTGCGACGGCCCTTGGGCTTGCTACGGCGGGCAAACCTGAAGAGCTGCAGACTATGGCGAATGAACTGCGGCCAAGGATTTCCTTGCTGGCTACGGCAGACCCCAATTTGGCAAGGCAGTTTGAAGAGGCCTTGCTGGGCCCCCGGGGCGTCGTGGAACTGAAGGGCAGACTATTCCGCTTGTTCGATGATATTCGCGGCCAGTTGGCTGACAACGAGCTTTTCTCCGGCAAGCTGGTTGCGGCCGCCGACGTCATTTCTCAAGAGATTGCTCAAGATGTTGACCATCAACGCAGCGCACTTGACGGCCGGCTGACGGCGCGTGCCCGGGTCCTCTCGTTGATTGCCGTCCTGGCGGTGGTTGGAGCCATACTCATTGCTGGTTACTTGCAGGCGTCGGTCGTCGGCCGCATTCGCAAGTTGAGCCTCGCCATGCTGGAAACGAGCCCTCCTGCGAAATTGGAGACGCTAACAAAAGGCAACGACGAGATATCGGATCTAGCTCGGGCCTTTGTCTATTATGCGCAGGAAATCAATCGGCGCGTGAAGGAGCTCGCTATTCTCAATTCCGTCGGCGAGGCGATGGCGAAGACGCTCAATGTGAAGACAGTAACCCGCATTGTGGGAGACAAGCTGCGCGAAATATTCAGCGTTGAAGTCGCAGAAATCCTTTTACACGATGACAAGTCCGATCTGATCACCGTCCCCTATGCTTATTACAATGGGTATCGACAGCCTGAGCCATTTGCGATGGGCGAGGGTCTGACCTCGAAAATCATCCTGTCCGGCGAACCGCTCGTTATCGGCTCAAACGATCGCGCCGATGAGTTGGGCGCTCTTGCGCCGACGGAAGAGGACGAAACGGAATCCTATCTGGGCGTTCCGATCATCGCAGCCGACAAGACTCTGGGCGTCGTCAGCGTGCAAAGTTACGAGAAGAACGCCTTCAATGAAGCTCAAATGCATTTGTTGCAGGGGCTCTCAACCAGCATGGGCGTTGCGATTGCCAACGCGCGCCTTTTCGATGAGACCCAACGCCTTCTCAAGGAGACAGAGGATCGGGCCGCGGAACTGGCTATTCTAAATAGCGTAAGTGAATCGATGGCGAAATCGTTGAATCTTGAGACTATCGTTCGCCTCGTGGGAGACAAGGTTCGTGAAATCTTCGGAACTGAGGTGGCAGAAATACTATTGCATGATGATGCGTCGAACCTAATACGTGTTCCATTCGCATACTATAGAGATAAATATGTGTCTATTGAGCCATTTCCGATGGGCATAGGAGTAACTTCTAAGGTAATAATAACAGGCAAACCCTTGGTTTTTCGTACCTCAGCGGAGGGAAGGGAGTTAGGCGCATATTTCCCAAAAGAAGAAGACAGAACTGCCTCTTATATTGGCGTGCCAATCAGCGCCGGTAACAAGACTATAGGCGTCCTCAGCGTACAGAGTTATCAGGCCAGCGCCTTCAATAATGGTCATTTGCGCCTGTTGCAGACGCTGGCGTCCAATATGGGCGTAGCCATCGCCAATGCCCGCCTGTTCGACGAAACTCAGCGCTTGCTCAAGGAAACCGAGGATCGGGCAGCCGAGCTGGGTGCGATCAGCAAGGTCAGCGAGGCGCTCATCGCGGAAGCCGAATTCGATAGCACCATCCGGCTGATCGGCAACCAGATGCGCGATATTTTTCAGGCCGACATCGTGTATGTGGCGCTGCTCGACCCGAAAACCAACCTCATTCATTTTCCTTACCAATTCGGCGAGTCTTTCACCACTCTCACCCTCGGCGAAGGTCTGACAAGCAAGATCATCGAGACCGGCGAGCCGCTGCTCATCAACCAGGACGTAAACGAGCGCAGCGTCGAAATCGGAGCGACTCCCGTCGGCAGGGATGCCCTTTCCTATCTGGGCGTTCCGATCAAGACAGGGCTTGGCACCATGGGTGTGATCAGCGTGCAAAGCACAGCGCGGGAGGGCATGTTCAACGACAACTCGCTTCGCTTGCTTTCGACTATCGCCGCCAATGCAGGTGCTGCGCTTCACAACGCACAGCTGTTCACCGAGCTCAAGCAGCTGTCGCTAGCGCTACAGCAGGCCAAGGAAGCCGCCGAGGCCGCCAATGAGGCCAAGAGCACCTTCCTAGCTACCATGAGCCACGAAATCCGCACGCCCATGAACGGCGTTATCGGCATGAGCAACTTGCTGCTCTCCACCAAGCTCGACCAGGAGCAACGGGAAATCGGCGAGACGATCAACAGCAGCGCAGAGGCACTTCTGACGATCATCAATGACATACTGGACTTCTCAAAGGTTGAAGCCGGCAAGCTGGAGCTTGATCCCAAGCCGTTTGAACTGCGCGAATGCCTTGAGAGTGCGATTGACCTGATCGCCCCAAAAACAGCGGAGAAGGGGCTGGACTTGGGGTATGTGGTGGAACCCGGAACCCCCGAAGGAATTGTCGCGGACAATACCAGGTTGCGGCAAGTTCTAATCAATCTCCTCAACAATGCCGTCAAGTTCACCGACCGGGGAGAAATTGTACTTTCAGCAATGAAGGTTTCACTCGGAGCCGCAGAGACGGGTGGGTCACAAAGCCAAGATCAGGCGGCCCCGTGCATGTTGCAGTTCGCGGTGCGGGACACGGGGATCGGCATACCCAAGGATCGAATGGACCGCTTGTTCAAGTCGTTCAGCCAGGTCGATGCATCGACGACCCGGCGCTACGGCGGGACCGGACTTGGCCTCGCGATCAGCAAGCACCTCGTAGAACTCATGGGAGGCGAGGTGTGGGTGGAAAGCGTCGAGGGCACGGGCACAACCTTCTTCTTCACGATCCGCGCTCCAACTGCCCCGGCTCCCAAACGGGCTCAGATGTCGCTGGCCAAGGTTGAACTGACCGGCCGGAGACTGCTGTTTGTCGACGATAATGCAACGAACCGCCGCATAATGTCCCTGCAGGCGCAGGCCTGGGGCATGATTCCGTATGCAACCGGGTCCCCTTCTGACGCCATTCGCATGATTGCAGACGGCGAAACCTTTGATGTCATCGTGCTCGATATGAACATGCCCGATATGGACGGCATTGAACTGGCGAGGGGAATACGCGCACTCGGTGACAAAGGCAGCATTCCGCTGGTGTTGCTGAGCTCAATGGTACCCATCTCCGAACAGAAGAAGATGGAGATGGAAGGAGTCAACTTCGCGGCGGTGCTTTCCAAGCCGATCAAGCCATCGCCTCTTCTTAATGCTTTCATGGCGGTCTTTGCCGGGGCTCCCACGCGCTTCGCCAAACCCGATCAGCCGAAGAGTCCTGTTCTTGATAGCGCGATGGCAGCCAAGTTTCCGCTTCGCATCCTGCTGGTTGATGACAACGCCACCAATCGAAAGCTGGGCTTCAAGGTGCTCGAGCGACTAGGTTACAGGGCGGAGCTGGCGGGAGACGGACAGTCGGCAATTTCCTCATATGCCGAAGGGCGGCATGACATCATTCTGATGGACATCGAGATGCCGGATATGGATGGCGTCAAGGCGACAAGGCTGATCCGTGCATCCGGTTCCCGCGAGCAACGCCAACCTTACATCGTAGCTCTCACTGCCAATGCGATGGCGGGCGACCGCGAGCGATATCTGGATGCAGGGATGGATGATTACCTCAGCAAGCCATTGCGCGTCGAGGAGCTCGTGGCATCACTCAAAAGAGCGGTATTGGTCAGCGGACAACGCTCCAACAACTTGTCTAATGGACCTGGCGAAACCGGGTGAATCCCCGGAAGACCAATCAAAAAGGAACGAGATCGTGTCGATGCTGTCGCGGATGTCAATTGCAACGGTTTCGTTGCTTCTCTTATGTGCATTGTCAATGCCCGGCTCTGCCGGCCCCGTCCTCGATCGAGTCAGGCAAAAAGCGGTTCTGGTGGTAGCGGTAGATCCGGCGTGGCCACCCTTCTCCTGGCGCAAGGACGACGGCAGCTTCGATGGATTTGATGTCGACGTCCTGACGGGAGTTGCACGGCGGCTTGGCGTCGAAGTCCGTTTTGAGGTGGCGGAATTTTCCGCCGTTATATCTGGAAGGTGGCAGGGCGCATGGGACGTCTCTCCGAGCGTAACCCCAACGAAACAGCGCGCGGAAAAACTGGACTTTCCTGCCGTTTATGCCTTCGGCCTTGGTTCGCTGGCGGTACATCGTGACAACACGACAATTCGAACGCCTGCCGACGCGAGCGGGAAGAGAATCGGAGCGGTGAGGTCCTCCGAATATGAAAAATATCTGACCCGCGAGCCATTCGATATTCTTGATATTCCGCCGATCAAATATCAGATTGACCGGCCTGTCGTCGTGCCGTTCGAGACAAGCGAAGGTGGCTACGAGTCGCTCGCAAAGGGCAATGGTGTAGAACTGGATGGCATTGTGGACTCGCTGTCCACACTCATGAGTGAGATCGGAAGGGGTCGTCCGATCAAGATTATCGGTCAGCCGCTGCTCTATACGCCGACCGCAATCGCCATTGAGAAGGGCGATCCAGAGTTCGCTGCCGAACTGAAGGGAGCCATCGATCGACTTCGGGAGGATGGAATGCTTAAGTTCATTTCTCTGAAGTGGTTCGGAATTGACACGACGGCGCGATGAGCCGCGCTCATCAGCGCCGCCGCCGGCGATTGCTCGTCAGACATTCTCGACATTTGCTCAAGAGGCCGAGGGCCGTGTTGGCCTGCCCCGTGGATGCTCGACATGCGTGCCGAGCGAATATGCGCTATCGCTAAATTACGGCCGATGCGATACGATTGCTAGAGGATTCCAAAAGGTGATTGCCTTGACCGGGGCGGTAGCCGAGGCCGACCTACCTCGCAGACCCGGTGCATAAATACTCCAGGGGGGTGAACCCAGTGACACGGTTTCTCGTTGCAGTCGCCATTGCTTGGGCGGTTTTGTCGGTTCCACTCGCAGGGTTCAGCGTGGCGGGTGAGGCACTCGACCGCATCCGAGCAACGGGGATTCTCCGCGCTCCGTTTCCAGACATCTGGCCTCCGGCCGTCATCCAGCAGCCAAATGGTGAAATCGACGGGTATGATGTGGAGGTATTGCGAGAGATCGGCCGCCGCATAGGTGCCAAAGTCGAATACGTCAAAAACTCTGACGGCTCCGTCATCACGTGGAAGGAGCAAACCTCTGGCCAGTGGCAGGGCAAGTACGACATAGTCGTAGGTGGCATGTCGCCTACTGCAGAGCGAGCCGAACATCTCTCGTTTCCTGCCATTTACCGGTATGGAATGGGTGTCCTTGCTGTCAATCAGAGCAACAGCCAAATCAAGACCCCGGCCGATGCCAGTGGAAAGCGGATTGGCGTGCTGAAGGCTTCGGTTCACGAAAAGTACTTGGAGAGAGAAGACTTCGGTATTCTTGGAATGCCGCCGATCACGTACCCAATAGGCGATCCTGTAATCGTCGAGTTTGATCACGAGGAAGGCGCGTATGACGCTGTCTCGGACGGGAAGATAGATGGTACGATAAACACCCTTCCAGTTATTCTGAGTTAATCAAGCAGGGAAGGCCCATAAAAATTGTCGGCCAACCGTTGTATAGAGCACCCTCATGTATCGCCATTGTGCCGGGCGACGAGGAATTTGGCACGCTGGTGAAGAAGACTATCGATGAAATGCGCTCCGACGGTACTCTGATGGAACTTTCACTGAAGTGGTATCAATACGATATGATAACTCCCTGAACGGCTAGGGTTTGCCGAATACTTCTACGATGGAGGTGAGAATGCATCCTGTGAAGCGCCTTCTTATTGCCATCGCAATTGCCTGGGCGGCCTTATCGGTTCCACTTGCGGACCACAGCCTGGCAGGTGAGGTGCTCGACCACATCCGGTCGACCGGAACCCTGCGTTCTCCAGCCCCGGACATCTGGCCGCCACAGGTCATCAAGAACGAGAAGGGCGAATATGACGGGTTCGACGTCGAGGTATTGCGTGAGGTCGCACGGCGGATGGGAGTCAAGGTCGAATACGTGACCAACCCGGATGGTTCCATCATAACGTGGGATGAACAGGTCTCGGGGAATTGGCAGGGGAAATACGACATTGTCGTTGGCGGGATGACACCGACCAAGAAACGCGCCGAGCACATCGCTTTCCCGGCAACATATCATTATGGCATCGGCGTGCTGGCCGTTCATCGGGATAATACGACGATCCGTACGCCGGCCGATGCAAGCCGCAAGCGGATAGGGGCGCTGGCCGGTTCGCAATACGAGAACTACCTGAAGAAGGTGCCGCCTGGGATCGTTGGAGTCCCTGATTTCATCTACAAAATCGACGATCCGGTGACCGTTTCATATGAACATGAAGAGGACGTGTACGCCGCCTTGGAGAAGGGCGACGGAGCCGAGATCGACGGGTTGGTCAATCTCCTCCCGGCAGTCATGGCGCTTATCAAGGAGGGCAAGCCGTTCAAGATAGTCGGCCAGCCGCTCTATCGCGTGCCCCATGGCGTGGCGATCTTGCCGGGCGACAATGAGTTCGCGGCACTCATCAAGAAGACCGTTGACGAAATGCATGCCGATGGAACCCTGAAAACAATCTCCATGAAGTGGTACGATTTCGATCTCACTTCCCACGAATAGTGGAGTTGGGGTGATTGCGAGGCAGTACGGGCCCGTTGACAATCGGGCGAGGGTCATACCAGACTCACCCCGCAAGCGCCCGCATGAACTTTACAAGTGGCGCTGCGCTTCGGGGATGTTTTGGCAATCGACAGGCGAGCACTGGACAAGCTGCGGGAACTCGTCGGTGGCGAAGAATCCGACGTGGTCGAACTCGTCAGTTCGTTCCTCGACGAGGGACCGTCGATCATGGAGACCCTGGCAAAATCCGGGTCGACCTCCGATTTGCCCGCGACGCGCCGGGCCGCGCACTCCATGAAATCCAATGCAAGAGACATGGGAGCAACCGAGCTAGCCGAAGTCTGCGCCGGTATCGAAGCCCGATGCGCGAAGGGTGAGCCGCCCGACGTGGTAGATATCGAGAACGCGAGACGCGCTTTCAACTCGGCGGTGGCGGAGCTTCAAGACATTTTTCACCTTGGGGATAGTTATGAGCAGCTTCGGTAGGATTCTCGTTGTCGACGACTCCGCGATGGTGAGGATCAAGCTGAAGAAAGCGGTCGAGACCCTCGGTCACGAAGCGGTGGCAGTGGAGAGCGGTGCGGCCGCTCTCGATCAGACCGCTGGCGCTCCGTTCGACCTCGTACTGCTTGATATCATGATGCCGGAAATGGACGGCTTCGAGGTGCTCAAAAGGCTGAAGTCGTCAGCCAAGACACGGGACCTGCCGGTCATCGTCATTTCCGCGCTCGACGAGGAGATGAACAGCGTCGTCCATGCCATCGAGCTCGGCGCCGAGGACTTCTTGCCCAAGGACTTCGAACTCGCCCTTCTCAAGGCGCGGGTTGCTACCTGCATCGAAAAGAAGAGGCTTCGCGACATCGAGAAGGAGTATCTGCGCCAAGTCACCAAGTTGACAAGGGCGGCTGCGACCCTGGAGTCAGGGCGGTTCAACCCCTCAAAGCTGGGCATCCAGGACGTGGCAAGCCGGACGGATGGTCTGGGCAAGCTCGCCACTGTGTTTTCGACGATGGCCCAGAAGGTTTACGAGCGCGAACGCAAGTTGCGACAGAACATCCGCACCTTCCGTGGGGGCCTGCTGCTGTTGGCGTGCGGCGGCCTGTGGGGCCTAGTCGTGCCGCTCTCGAAGATGGCCTCGATCATTGAGGCGCATCCAGTGGGATTGGCCTTGCTCATCGATACTATCGGCGCTGCCGTCTGCATCGGCATCAGCGTGAACCGCAAGACCATGCCGAATTTGAAGGGCCTCACACGCACTGACTGGATCTTCATCCTGCTCCTCGCGCTTATCAGCTCCGTGATAAATCAGGTGCTGGTTTACTGGATGGCCAGCAGGCTTCCCGCCTTCATTGTCTCTATCGTCATTGTCCTTGAGGGTTTCGTCGTTTTTCTGTTCGCGGCGGTTATGCGGACCGAGGCGCCAAATGTTAAGCGTTTCCTCGGATTGGGCCTTGGCCTCGCCGGTATCGTCATCATTCTGATTTATGGTCAGCCGGCGGACATGACCGCCAGCTGGCTCTGGATTGCGATTGCGATGGTCATCCCCGTCACCTACGCGACCGAAGATATATTTTTGGCTGAGCGGAGGCCTGCTGCGATCGACAGCGTCGCTTTGTTCGGGATCACCCTTGTCGTTTCCGTGGCGCTGCTCATCCCGATTGCGGCCTATTACGATGATTTCATCCCGCTTGATCTGTTAACGGGACGCCTCGGCGTCATCGTGGTTCTGATGGCCGTGGCTGCCAATCTGGCAATGCTGCTCTTTATGGTCCTTATCTCGACAACAGGTGCAGTTTTCGCCAGCCAGAGCGCTTATGCCGTAACAGCGGCGGGCATCGGCTGGAGCATGCTGTTGCTCGGTGAAGCAATACCAATACTGACCTGGGCGTCCTTGGCGCTGATCATTGTCGGACTGATCATGGTGGAGCCGAAGCAGGAAGCCGAAGAAGAACCGCCGCTACTGGACGATACAATAGAGGATCTGGTCCCGCGCCTTGACCCACTACCGGCAGCCACGGAACAATCGCGGCCGATGCCGGTATAGTCCAGCGAGCGGCGCAGGGTGGCACCACGCCACCGAGATGTGTTCTCGCCTTTTCTCGAGAGCGGCTAAGGCGGCTTGCGACCATCACTGGGGCCAGCGAAAAGTCGGGAAGTGGCGCGACCGCGACCTCCAGGGTGGTCGCCGGCAGTGTCCGCTATAAGGCGGTGGCAAGCGTGACTTCAACGTCCCACATGGGGCGCGTTTCAGACATTCAGTCTGATGAGATTGAGCGAATGGCAGCTTTGCGCCCCGATTTCCGACGTTTAGGCCTTCCTGGTCGTTTCCCGAAAGCAGACGGTTTATTCATGCCGGGATGAACTCCGTTTTGAGCTAATTCGTTACACCTGAGTACCACGAGGTCCCCTGAGTTCATTCTCACGAAACTCGAGGAACGCACCTTCTGCGGGGCGAGGTCCAGCCGGGAGCACCGCGAGCGCTTCTACCCGGATCCAGCGAATAGCCCCGCCAGAGCCGGACCAGTTAGAGGTGATCATAGCAATGCCAAGACCGTTGATTGCGCTTGGAAGCCTGCCGCGGCGCCGATCCCGTGGTCACACGACCGGAGACGTCGAAGGTTGCTTCTCCTTTCAGAACGTCGACCGGCGCGGTCGATTTGCGAGGAGCCGCAATGCAAGATGACTCGTTAGGTCGGCCGGTGTTTAGGTCCGGCGGCGGCGGGTTACTTGCTGAACACCTTGGCTGGATCGGCATCGACACTGAACTCATGGATTGTGCCGCTCTCGTCTGTTACGCGGAACCAGTGCTCCTGCAGCGCGCGCGGCGAGATGACTTTGCCGGTTACATCTTCCACTGCCTGTAGTGCGTTGTCAGCATCAGCCTCATTTGTAGAGACGACATCTTCGCCGAAGAGTTCGTCTACGCGGTAGCGAGCCATCATCGTACCCCAAGGCGCTTCGCCTCTGCCTCAAGGGTCTCGCGGTCGTTGCCATGCTTGGCGATCAACTCGCGCACTTGAGGGATCGAAAGCCCAAACTTGCTGGCGAAATAGCCAACTTCGTATTCTTCATCACCCGAGACACGGTCCCGGTCACGGAAATCCGTTTTGCTTTTGTCGTCTGCCATGTGTCTGTCCTCCGCTCGTGAAAAGAGAAAGCGGACATAGGCAAAATGTTCCACCTCGATGCTTCAGCGACTGCTAAGGAACGCAACCAGCTCCCGGCCATTTCCTCAGCTCAGAGAGTTCCGAGTGCATGAGTAGGCGGAAAGGCCAACTCACCTTCATCGAGTTCCAATCGCCGACGCTGGTCGAGAGAGCTCCCGCCGATTCCGACTGGCTGCACGAGATCAAGTATGACGGTTATCGAACAGAGATCGTCATCGAGCGCGGGGAGGCACGAGCATTCACCCGACGGGGCTACGACTGGTCTCACCGCTACAAGCGCATAATTCAGACGGCTGCCAACCTGCCGGTCAAGTCGGCAATCCTAGATGGCGAGGTGGTGGTCCTCGGCACCACTGGGCTGCCGGACTTTCAAGCCCTCGAACGGGAGCTGGGAAACCCGAACTCGCTAAAGCTCATGTTCTTTGCATTCGACCTTTTGCACCTCAACGGTCGAGATCTGCGACAGATGCCTCTCATAGAGCGCAAGGCTGCTCTGCATGGCTGGCTGAAAGAAACGGCTCCGACGCTGACCTATGCCGAGCATTTGGAGGCGGGCGGTAGCGACGTGTTCGACCATGCCTGCCGGATGGGCTTGGAGGGCATTGTATCGAAGCGAGCCGACTCTCCCTACCGTTCCGGCGTTCAAACAAGCTGGCTCAAGGTGAAGTGCATCAATAGCGACACGTTCTCGATTGTCGCCTTCGTTGAGAAGCTCGGGGCTCAGCCGCGCCGCATCGCCTCGCTTTACATAGGCAGGCGAGACGGCGACCGCCTGCTATATGCCGGGAAGGCGCAAAGCGGCTATACCTTGCAAGCAGCCCAACGGGTTCGGGAGCGGCTGGACCCGCTGATCATCGAGAAGTCGCCGTTGTCGGCACCCATCAAGAAACCCAAGGCAACGTGGGTCAGACCAGAGGTGCTGGCAGAGGTGCAATTCAGCGGTGTGACGGACCGCGGCATCTTGCGCGAGGCGGTGTTCAAGGGATTGCGCGAGGACCTTCAGCCAATTACGGCCAAGCCTCCGGCTCCTTCCAAGCGCCGGGTGGAAAGCAAGCACGGCGTCCCGCGAAAGAACATTCTTCAGTTGCTACCGGACGCGGTCGCGCCATCCAAGGACGAGCTGACGGGATACTGGCGGCGAGTAGCCGACCGGGCGCTGATTCATCTAGGCCGACGACCACTGAAGCTCGTCCGCCACGCCTACGGTGCCACGTTCTACCATAAAGGGCCGTTGCCCCCGATTCCACGGTCGGTGCACCAGCTAAAAGTCAAAAAGCGCGAAGGCGGCGAAGGTGTCCGGGTCTGGGTAGATGACCTCGATGGTTTGCTTGGCTTGGTCGAAATGGACGCCGTCGAGCTTCATCCATGGAACGCGACCATCGACGACATCGAACACGCTGACCAGCTCGTATTGGACCTTGATCCCGGCGAAGGCGTGCCGTGGGATGTGGTCATGGAGGCCGCGCTGTCGCTCCGTATGATTTTTGAAGCCGCTGGCTTGGAGAGCTGGCCGAAGGTGACCGGCGGCAAAGGCGTCCATCTTACGGCCCCGCTGCCGCCAAACATGACTCACGATAGCGCGCGGAAACTAGCCAGATCGCTGGCTCAGTGCCTTGTGGACGCCGACCCCGAGCGGTACCTTCTATCAGCTGGTCCATCAGCACGCGCAGGACGTCATCTTCCTTGATTACCTCCGCAACGGCCGAGGCAACACTGCCGTAGGCGCATTTTCTCCGCGAGCCCGCCTCGGCTACCCGATCGCGCATCCCGTGACGTGGAAGCAGGTTGAGGCAGGTGTCCGGC
>NZ_RZRY01000240.1:0-8640 GCF_003998035.1 Mesorhizobium sp. M2A.F.Ca.ET.039.01.1.1
CCCTTGGCGACGAGCTCCTCATGCGAGCCCTCCTCGATGATGCGGCCCTTGTCCATGACGACGAGCCTGTCCATTGCCGCGATCGTCGACAGCCGGTGCGCGATGGCAATGACGGTCTTGCCCTGCATCAGCTTGTAGAGGTTCTCCTGGATCGCCGCCTCGGCCTCCGAATCGAGCGCCGAGGTCGCCTCGTCGAGGATCAGGATCGGCGCGTCCTTCAGCATGACGCGGGCGATCGCGATGCGCTGCCGCTGGCCGCCGGACAGTTTGACGCCGCGGTCGCCGACATGGGCACCGAACCCTTTGCGCCCATTGTGGTCGGAAAGCCCGGCGATGAAATCGAGCGCCTCCGCCCGCCGCGCCGCTTCGATAAGCATCTCCTCGGTCGCGTCCGGCCGGCCGTAGAGGATGTTCTCCTTCACCGACCGGTGCAGCAGCGAGGTGTCCTGCGTCACCATGCCGATCTGCGCGCGCAGCGAATCCTGCGTCACCGCCGCGATCTCCTGGCCGTCGACGAGGATCCTGCCGCTTTCCAGGTCGTAGAAACGCAGCAGCAGGTTGACCAGCGTCGACTTGCCGGCGCCGGAACGGCCGACGATGCCGACCTTCTCGCCGGATTTCACGGTGAGCGACAGGTTCTCGATGACGCCCTTCTGCTTGCCGTAATGGAAGCGGATGTCCTCGAAGCGGATCTCGCCCTGGCTGACGGCGATGTCCCTGGCGCCCTGCCTGTCTTCGACCAGGCGCGGCAGCGAGATCGACTGGATGCCGTCCTGCACCGTGCCGATATTCTCGAACAGCCCGGACATCTCCCACATGATCCACTGCGACATGCCCCACATGCGCAGCACCAGGCCGATGACCACCGCGACCGCGCCGATCGTTACCGCCTGGCCGAGCCACAGCCACAGCGAGATTGCCGTCACCGAGAACAGAAGCAGCGAGTTCAGGATGTAGAGCAGGCCGTAGAGCACCGTGACCAGCCGCATCGAACGGTAGACGGTGTCAAGGAAGCTCGCCATGCCTTCCCTGGCGAAGGTCGCCTCGCGGCGCGCGTGGCTGAACAGCTTCACCGTCTGGATGTTGGTGTAGCTGTCGACGACGCGGCCGGTCATGGTCGAGCGGGCATTGGCCTGCTCCTCGCCGACCTTGCCCAGTCTCGGGATGAAAAAGCGCAGCAGCCCGATATAGCCGACCAGCCAGACGGCGAGCGGTGCCGCCAGCCGCCAGTCGGCCGAGCCGACGATGAACAGCATGCCGAGGAAATAGACGATGACGTAGTTCAAGACGTCGATCAGCTTGATCACGCATTCGCGCACGGCGAGCGCCGTCTGCATCAGCTTGGTGGCGATGCGGCCGGCGAATTCGTCCTGGTAGAACGCCATCGATTGCTTGAGCAGGTAGCGGTGCACCTGCCAGCGGATGCGCATGGGATAATTGCCCATCAGCGTCTGCTGGTTGAGCAGCGAATGCAGCCAGACCGTGCCCGGCAGCGCGAACAGCACGACGAAGGCCATGCCGGCGAGCTTCCAGCTCTCGGTCTGCAGGAAGGTTTCGCGGTTCTGCCCCGACAGCCAGTCGACGATGCGGCCCATGAAGCCGAACATCCACACTTCGGCGATGGAGATCGCCGTCACCAGCACCGCATCGAGGAGGATGTAGGGCCAGGCGCCGCGCGTATAATGCACGCAAAACGCGACCAGCGTCTTCGGCGGCTCGACCGGCTCCGCGGCGGGAAATGGATCGAGCCTCTGTTCAAACCAGCGGAACATTCCAGGCACTCACGATGCTATGCGCGCTCACGCGGCGCGGGATTGATGGGCTAGGCTTTGCGGCCGCGCGGCATTGCGGGCCGGCGATACGGAATCATCCGCATCGCCGGCCTTGCTGCTCGCAATATAGGGTTTCGCCGGCATTTCGCCGACAGGCTCGTTCGACGATCCTGACGGCGCCGGGCTTCCCGACGAAAAGCCGGAGCCTGCCCGGTTTCGGTCGCCCGGCCGGAACAGACGGATGATCCGGCGCACCAGCGTCGGCCGGCTGTGGTCGGGCACCGCGCGCGAGAAATCGACGTCCGGCAGCATGCCGCGATGCGGCCTGCGCCGCTCCTCGGCATGCACCGCCGACGAATAGGTCTCGCCGATCAGCAGCGCCCAGGTCGCCGCCTTGCGCTCATGCAGGCTTCTTGACCCCGGTATCTTGTAGGGATCGAACATTGGTCCGTCCTCCATATGCAAATGCGTTAAAAAGGGTGATATGGCCTCGATCCTCGGCATTCGACCGAAGGCGCGGATCGAATCGGTCGTAACGGCGCGGCAAGCGTCGGTCTCGACACGTTCAGCTGGGGCGCGGCGCCCCTTTGGCAGTTTGAAAAACATCGCAAGATTCCTTCGAAGGCCGAAAATTGGGTTCGGCGGGAATCGGTGCGATGAAGACTTAAAGTGTCAGTAGAATCGTCGTACCGAAACCGCCATTGGGCATAGGAGAGCCCAGGAGAGGCGCTGGATGTGCATGGTCATCATGTGTTCCCCTCCATTCGGTTCGGGTTGACGATGATGGTCCTATACTCGACTTCGCAGAAATTGGCCACCCGACAGGCCAGAAATCGCCGAAAGCGGGAGATGCCTGTGGCCGATCTGCCACTTATTAGCAGGATGCGAAAATGAACGACCGTCTCCGCATCGCGCTCTACCAGCCGGATATCGCCGGCAACACCGGGACCATCCTGCGCTTCGCCGCCTGCCTCGACATCGCCGTCGATATCATCGAGCCTGCCGGCTTCCCGCTCTCCGACCGGGCGCTGGAACGGGCCGGCATGGACTACCTCGAAATGGCGACGCTCACCCGCCACGCCGACTGGCACGCCTTCGAGGAATGGCGAAACGCGCATGCGCGCCGCCTTGTGCTGCTCACCACCAAGGCCACGGCCGCTTATACCGGCTTTGCTTTCGCCGCCGGCGACATCCTTCTGTTCGGTCGCGAATCCGCCGGCGTGACGGAACAAGTCCACCAGGCGGCGGATGCCCGACTGACCATTCCGATGCGGCCGGGCGCACGCAGCATCAATGTCGCGCTGTCGGTCGCCATGGTCGCCGGCGAAGCGCTCCGCCAGATCGGCTAAAGCAATTCCAGGAAAAGTGTGAAACGGTTTTCTGCCCGGAATTGCGTCGAAACAATGAGCCAGCTTTCGCGCCTCCGCGCTATCCCGAACCGCCATCCCTTCCGCCGTCATTCCTGCCCAGGCGCACATCGCCTTCTCCTGCAATTGCCCTAGCGATATTTCCTGGCTACAAGCTCAACTTAACTTGAGGTCAAGCAGGAATTTGAGAATGGCTCCGGTAAGGGAATTGACGGTCGGCCAAGTGGCGATGCGCAGCGGCGTCGCGGTATCGGCGCTGCATTTCTACGAGGCGCGCGGGCTGATCCGCAGCCATCGGACGGCTGGCAACCAGCGGCGCTACGGCCGCGATGTGCTCAGGCGCGTTGCGATCATCCGCGTTGCCCAGGAGGTCGGCATCTCGCTTGCCGACATTGCACGGGCGTTCCAGTCCCTGCCCGAAGAGCGCACGCCGACGCGCGAGGACTGGAACCTGCTTTCGACGGCCTGGCGCGACGAGCTCGATCAGAAGATCGCCCAGCTCAAGAAATTGCGCGACGGCCTGACCGACTGCATCGGCTGCGGCTGCATGTCGATCGACAAATGCCCGCTGAGGAACAAGGAAGATCGGCTGGCCCGGGAGGGCACGGGCGCGAGAAGGCTGGCGGTGCGCTGACGGGTTGGCCGCCAAAGATGTCTCAGTCGGCCGCCGGCAGCCGGCGCATGGTGAATTCGATCACATCGCCTGGGCGTTCGAACCAGCTTTCGATCTCGGTCCAGTAGGCCTGCTTCGGAAAGCGCTCGAACCACTCCTTGGCCTTGAGGCGGGCGGCGGGCCTCGGCAGCACGAAGGTCTCGCGCAGGAAACCGTCGCGCGGCAGGTTTGCGCGCTCGGCGCGCGAGCGCTCCAGCCTCTTCTTCAAGCCATCCAGCGGCGGTCTTGCCGGGGTGCGCACGAAGGAACTCCTTTGCACCTGGATCAGACAGGACTTGACCCTTGTCTTTAACAGATTAGGGATCGCGCGCAGAAAAAACGAGTCATTTGTCGGCCGCGACTGGAGACAGCTTTTGGAACGACCCGAAATACCGGTGGGGTTGCCGGCCGACATCGAGCAGAAGAAGATGAAGGCCCGCCTCTGGTTCGAAGCGCTGCGCGAACGTATCTGCGCCACCTTCGAGCAGCTCGAGCAGGAGCTTCAGGGACCGCTGTCCTCATGGTCGCCCGGCCGTTTCGAGAAGACGCCCTGGGAGCGCGACGAAGGCCGCGGTGGCGGCGGCACCATGTCGATGATGCGCGGCCGCGTCTTCGAGAAGGTCGGGGTGCACACTTCGACCGTCCATGGCGAATTCTCGCCGGAATTCAGGAAGCAGATACCCGGCGCCGAGGAGGATCCGCGCTTCTGGGCAAGCGGCATCTCGCTGATTGCGCATCCCTGGAACCCCAACGTGCCTGCCGTGCACATGAACACGCGCATGGTCGTCACCACGCGCCAATGGTTTGGCGGCGGCGCCGATCTGACGCCGGTGCTCGACCGTCGCCGTACCCAGGACGACCCCGACACGATCGCCTTCCATCGCGCTATGCAGTTCGCCTGCGAGAAGAACGCCGCGGTCGCCGACTATCCCAAATTCAAGGCCTGGTGCGACGAATATTTCTTCCTGCCACATCGCAACGAGCCGCGCGGCATCGGCGGCATCTTCTTCGACTGGCTGCATTCGGGCGAGGACAAGGGCGGCTGGAACGCCGATCTCAATTTCGTACAGGATGTCGGCCGCTCCTTCCTAGTCGTCTATGCCCATCTGGTTCGTGGCAACTTCAACCAGAACTGGACCGATGGCGAGCGCGACGAACAGCTGATCCGGCGCGGCCGCTACGTCGAATTCAACTTGCTTCACGATCGCGGCACCATCTTCGGCCTGAAGACCGGCGGCAATGTAGCCTCGATCCTGTCCAGCCTGCCCCCCGAGGTGAAATGGCCGTAACGATCAGGTGAGCGCGGCTGTGGCCGCATTGCTGTCCCATTCGTCGAATCTTGGCAGGCAATGTGGCGGGCCGGATTTCTTTTACGTCTAATATCCTTTTGAAAAAATTGAGCTATTTAAGGTTGCCGGGCCGGGAAGCGGCGGCGGCAGAGGTGGCGATCATCGCGTCCCACGACCGCGACTCGACGCGACTTGACGGCCCTGATCTAAGAGAGGTGCCTGATCCAACGGGCGCCTGCATTTCCAGGAGAGCATGCCATGCGCAAGCTTATCGTGACGGCGGCAACCGTCGCCTTCCTCGCCTCCGGTGGCGCCGCGTTCGCGGCTGCCAAGCACACCACGGGAACCGTGAAGAGCTTTGATGGAACGGCCATGAGCCTGGTTCTCGACGATGGGTCGACCTTCACTCTGTCCAAGGCCTTCAAGGATCCCGGCATTCAGGCCGGTGAGAAGGTTCGCGTGTCCTGGGACATGAGCGGCAAGAAAAAAATCGCCGAAGCCGTCAAGATCATGAAGTAACGGCTGGAGCAATTCCAGGAAAACCGCACCCGGCGAGGCATAGCAGGCTCAGGCGGCGCGAAGGGCGGAGCACCAGTGCTTCGCCCTTCGTTTCATGCTTTTACCGCGCCGACCGCCCTCGGCCACTCCTTCGTGCAACCGAAAGCGGCGGCATGTGTTATTGATATCCATCCGGGCAATCCTGCGAAAACGCGCATCGGCTTTGGGCGGGATTGCATAAAGACAAATGGCTGGAGCGCTCTGGCTGAGCAGCCCCGTCGCGAGGAAAGGAAAATCCCCATGAAGGAATTTCAATGCGGATCGCTGGTTCCCGGCTGTGACTGGCATACGCGCGCCGAGGAAGAAGCGGAGGTCATGCGCCGCGCCGTCGAGCATATGCGTGAAACGCATGGCGAGACCATCATCCGCGAGACGATGATCGAGGCGATCCGCTCGCGCGTCCAGAAGGTCCGCGACGCCGCCTGATCGGGCCGGATCGGACTTCCAGACGTCACCGGCCGGCAAGGCTGGCGGGAAACTGCTTGCCTCGCATCCCGCCCTCTTCGTCGGCGATCCTCGATCGCCGGCCTAAAGCGCGTCGCGATCTTTCAGATTCGCTCCATGCGCTTTAGGTTTTTAGTTTTACGCGACATGCATAGGCGCTGTGTATCCATAATTCGGGGGAATTCTTATATTCGTAACAGCTTAGATAACCTGGCGGTAACGGTCTGCGTGCGATTCTCCCGTGCATGATCCGGCCAGAGGCGGCTGCCCGAGAAGCCCTTCGCCATCAAGGCGCTGTCCGGAATGGTGGGGCGAGGTGCTTCGCGCATGCGCGAGCGGTCCAACATCCGAGGCGGTTTCTGCACGGCGGTGCTTTTGGCGTGCGCCTTCCTCTTCGCGTCCGGCGCGGCCGCGCAGGAATGGACCACCTCGCTCGTCGATGTCCATCAGGGTTCTCCGCTCAGCGACAAGGCCAGGGGCCTCGGCACTGGCGGCTATGAATTGCAGAGCGGAAGCTGGATCTCCTTCAGCCGTTGGTATCACGCGAGTTGGATCGACATGCATGTCGACTTCCTCACCCAGATCACGCCCGATACGGGCTTTCTCTGGGGGTTCGGCACCGGCGAGCAAGCCGAGAAATATCGTATCGAGCCGAGCCTCAAGCTCGGATTTCTCACCCAGACCCATCCGAATCCCAACAGCACCCTGTCCCTGTCGGTCACCACCACCATCGGCGGCAATCTGACGGAAAAGCCCTGCGAGGCCGACTACGGCGAGTTCGGAACCTACAGCGTCAATTGCCGGCTGGCGGCGGGGGAGACCGCGCCTGAGGAAACGCTGAAGTATCTGGTCAGCGCCAGGCCGGAGACCATGCATCTCTGGCTGAACTACCGTCTCACTTTCTGATCGGAGGGCAGGCAAATGAAATCATCTTGTCCCGAAACTCACGATCGCCCGTCCTGGTTCTGTCTGACTGGAGAATGAACATGTCGGTTAAGTCCTTGAAGTTCGGCCTCGCCGCCGCCTTGGCCATTCTTTCGGCGCCGATGGCATCAGCGCAGGAAGCGCTCAGCCCGGACGAAATGGCCGCGCTCTGCCATGGCGGCGGGTCCATCTGCGTAAGCGCCACGATCCCGGTCGCGCGCACGACGCAGACCCTACAGAACTGGATGAGCCCCGACGTCGGCGCCGCATGGTCCGCCGGTTACAAGGGCAAGGGCGTCACCATCACCATGGTCGACGATTTCAGCAGCACGTCGCGCTTCTCCGGCAATTTCGGAATCGGCGTGCAGACGCAGCGGCACGGTGAATGGACGCGCGAGGAGGCGAGCATGATCGCTCCCGCGGCGACCATCCGCTCCAAGGATTTCTCGACCGGAACGACCGTTTCGCTGGCACGCGGTCTTAATGTGCTCAACCTGAGCTACGGCATGTACACCAACGCGGGCTACAGCGTGAATCAGATCTGGTGGGCCCCGGAAGAAGCCTCGATCATAAACTATGCGACCAGGGGAACGGCCGTCGTCTCCAAGGCGGCCGGCAACGACGCCGTCGCCGTTGGCGCGGCCATCAACGGCCAGCAGGACTATCTCGATCTCGCTTTGATCGGCAAATCGACGGCGATCTTCGTCGGCGCGCTGTCGACGAACGGCACGACGGCCAACAAGGCTCAGCTTGCATGGTATTCCGACTACGCCGGTACCAATACGCAGGTGCAGAGCCAATTTCCTGGTTGGTCGGCGTCGAAGGCGACAAGACGGGTCTCTATGGAACGTCTTTCGCCGCGCCGATCATCTCGGGCTACGCCGCGATCATCGGCAGCAAGTTCACCAAGGCGACGCCGGTGCAGATCACCAATGACCTGCTCAACACGGCCCGCACGGACACGCTGGCCAACTACGACCCGTCAATCTACGGCAAGGGCGAGGCAAGTCTCTCGCGGGCGCTGGCTCCCGTGGCGATACACTGACAGGCGCGGGTCCCCCCGGCCGACAGGAGCAATTCCAGGAAAGTGTGAGCGGTCAGGCTCAGGTCTTCGCCGTAGCCTTCCGTCCGGAATTGCATAAAACAAAGAGATAGAGCGGTTCGCCGTTTCCATGAAATGGTGAAACGACCTAAGGCTCCAAGGCCTGCGCGGCGCGCTCCATGAGCGCGCCGCGTTCCAGGGTGAAGCTCGACCCGACCCATTCCCTTTCGAGGTTCTTCAGCGTCGCGCCGAGCTTCGGCCCTGGTGACGCGCCAAGGCCAGTCAGGTCGGCGCCCTTGATCGGAAACACCGGTTTTGTCCATTTCAGCGTGAAGTTGAGCAGGCGTGAAAGGCCGCCAGCCTCCATCATTGCCTGGTTGTCTTCCACGGCACGCGTCCGCGCGGCGGCAAGCGCCAGCCGGATGCGGTCGAGATAGCCGTCGCGATCGCCGTAGTAGAGCTTCTTGGCCAGTTCGGTCTCGGTCATCTTCGCGTCCGGGGCGATGGTCAGCGCCCAGTGCCGCAGGCGAGCGGCCTCGTCATTCGAAAGCCGCAGCCGCTCGCCAAGCGTCTTCATGCGCACGGCATCGGG
>NZ_RZRY01000241.1:0-8629 GCF_003998035.1 Mesorhizobium sp. M2A.F.Ca.ET.039.01.1.1
TCGGAATAGGTTTTGCCCAACGTCCCGATCTCGGTGAAGAAGATCGCGGCGCTGCCGGCCAGCGGGCCGGGGCCGAAGGCGCGGGTGAAGAACAGCGCCCAGATCAGCATGTCGACCGAGCGCATGAAATCGAAGAAGCGTTTCAGCACCTGGCTCAGAACGCCGCTCGGCGTGATGTTGCGGGCGGCAAAGAAGGCAAGCGGGAAGGCGACGATGCCGCCGAGCAATGTGCCAAGGAACGCCATGACGATGGTCTGCAAGAGCTTCGTCCAGACATCGCCATGCTGCCACTGGGCGTTGTTCCAGAAATTGTCGGCGGCCAAAGCCAGGTTCGACGTACCGGGCTTGAGTTCCGGCCCGGAGACGATCAGCGAGATGACTTCGCTATAGGGTTTGCCGAAGAAGGGCGAGCGCGTATCGAAGACGAAATTCGCCCAACCGAGGAAGCGCTTGCGCACCTTGACGCGGTCGACGGTGACACGCACCTCGCCGGCAAAGCCTAGCTTGGCGACGATCTCGTCGTCATGGACGGTCACCCAGTCGGGCACCGGACCTGTCACCACCGGCTTGCCACCGGTCAGCGCGATGGGCACGGTCAGGCCGTTGGCCGTGATCGTCTCTTTGGTCTTGTCGAAGGTGACGGATTTGGCGTCGCCGTCGATCTGGACGGTGTAGGTGCCATCGGCATTCTTGATCACCCAATCGGGATCGGGGTTTTCGCCGAGCGCCGAGAAGCGCGGATATTTCGGCGTGATCTCGGGCTGGTCGAGGCGGAATTCCGGCTGCAGGTCGTAGCTGATCCATTGCGACAGGAAGAGCGGCAGGCGCTCCCAGTGCGACTCGCGCAGCACCAGCGGCAGGCTGAAGAACCACAAGGCGTAGCCAAGATAGAGCACCGTGCCCGCGACCAGCAGCAGCGGCCAGAAGCGCTTGTAGGCCGGCCGCTGGAAGATCTGCGGGTGGCGGTTTTCGATGGCGCTGATTTCGTCGGCGGTCATGGCGGCCATTTCACGCGCTCATCAGGAAAGCCTGCTCGCCGACGAGCTTGCGGCGCAGCCAGGCGGAGAACTGGTCGACGAGGATGATGGTGACGAAGAGCAGGAGCACCAGCGCCAGCGTCTTGGCGCCGAAGCCGCGCGAGATGGCAAGCTTCAGCTCCTCGCCAATGCCGCCGCCGCCGACCGCGCCCATGATGGTCGAGATGCGCACGTTGATCTCGATCCGGAGCAGCGTATAGGACATGAAATTGGGCAGCACCTGCGGCAGGTCGGCGAAGCGCACGCGCTCGAACCAGTTGGCGCCGACCGCGCGCAGGCCCTCCTCCGGGCGCATGTCGATGTTCTCGTTGATCTCGTAGAAGAGCTTGCCCAGCGCGCCGATCGAATGCAGGCCGATGGCGATGATGGCCGCGACCGGGCCGATCGAGACGATGGCCGCGAACAGGCCGGCAATGACGATCTCGGGAAAGGCCCGCAGCAGTTCCATGAGGCGCTTGACGACGAGCCGCAGGATCGGGCTCGGCGTCAGGTTGCGCGCGGCGATGAAGGAGAAAGGTACGGCGAAGACGAAGCCGATGAAGGTCGAGACCAGCGCCACGTTCACGGTCGTCAGCATCAGCTCGAAATATTCGGGGATGTAGAAGCCGCTCCAGACATAGACGCGGCCGAGCGGGAAGTTGAATTCCTGCGTTCCCTTGTCGCTGGGCGAGGCGATGTCGAACAGCGCACGCCAAACGTCGTTCCAGTCCTTCGGGGCCAGCCAGCTCAAGAAATCGAGGATGTGCGGCAGCCGGTCGAAAAAGTGGCCGGCATTGGCCTCGTCGGCGAACCACATGGTCGCGAACATGGCGACAAGCAGCAGGCCGACGGCAAGCGCCGTGTAGAAGCGGCGCAGCGACGTCTGGCGCCGCCAGGCGTCGGCCTGCTGGCGGGTGGCGTCGGAATGGATCGTTGTCGAAAGGGTCATGACGTGAATGCAAAAAGGGCGGCGTTTTTGCGACGCCGCCCTTTCCTGATGCCTTTAGCCGCCGATAGCGGCTTTGCGGGCTTCGACGATGACGTTGTAGAAGTCAGGCTTCACGGGGACGTAGCCGGTGAAGTCGCCACCCTCGATGCCTTCGAAGCAGGCCTTGTCCTTGGCCGGCAGGGCGGTGAAGAAAGCGGTGAGCTTGGCGGTCATGTCGTCGCCCAGCGCGGTGCGGACAACCAGCGGACCGTTCGGGATCAGGCCCGAGCGCCACACTTCGACGAAGTCGTTCGGGTCGACCGCGCCCTTGGCGACTTCCTTGTGGAAGGTGCCCGAGGTGTAGCCGTTCTTGAAGTCGCCGATGCCCGAGGAGTCGTCCACCGCCACGTCGACCTTGCCGTCGCGCACGGCCAGGATGTTGTTCTCGTGGCCGCCGTTGAACTGGGTCGAGGCGAAGTAGGTCTCGTTGGAAGCGCCGGTGTCCTTCGGAATCTGGGTCAGCGGGATCAGGTAGCCCGAGGTCGAATCCGGATCGGCATAGCCGAGCTTCTTGCCCTTGGCCGACTTGATGTCGGTGATGCCGGAGGTCTTCAGCGCCAGGCCAACCGAGTAATAGCCGGTCGAGCCGTCGGTCTGCTTGGTGGTGAGGATCGGGGTGACCGCCTTCGGGTCCT
Organism: Mesorhizobium sp. M2A.F.Ca.ET.039.01.1.1; assembly: GCF_003998035.1. Taxonomy (NCBI): domain Bacteria; kingdom Pseudomonadati; phylum Pseudomonadota; class Alphaproteobacteria; order Hyphomicrobiales; family Phyllobacteriaceae; genus Mesorhizobium; species Mesorhizobium sp. M2A.F.Ca.ET.039.01.1.1. The sequence goes on from NZ_RZRY01000241.1 coordinate 2,640, forward strand.
TCAGATAGACGCTGGCGTAGCCGGACGCGCCGAGTTCGGCGAAATCAAGCGTGCCGCCGAGCAGGCCCTGGATGACGCCGTCATAGTCGGCGGCCGGGAACAGCGAAACCTTCTCGAAGCCGAATTCCGACTTCAGGTGGTCGGCGAGGCACTGATAGTTGCGCAGACGGTCGGTCTCGTTTTCACCGCCGAGGATGCCGACGCGGAATTCCTTGATATCGGCGGCGTGCGCGGCGCTTGCGGCCATGGCGAGCAGCGAAACCGCTCCAAAAACCATCTTCCTGAACATTTGCTCTCTCTCCTGTTGTTCCGGCTGCGCGCCGGCGTTCTGATTTTTCAAGTCTTGCCTTTGACGCTGGCGGGCGATCCGGGTTGCTCTGCCGAAATCCACGATTTGCCCGGACCGACTGGGGTCGGGGCAATGGACTCAGTAGCCAGGGAAGGCGGGTTCGAGCGGTCCGGCGGATGCGGTGATCTTCGGCCTGATGGTCACGCTGGTCGACGTAATGGCCTCGGAGATCTCGGCGCCGCTGGCGTCGGCGCCGTAGACGGTGCTCACGGCGTCGCGGTCGAGGTCTTGCGGGGCGCCGTCGAAGACGACCTTGCCGGCGGCCATGCCGATGATGCGGCCGCAATAGGCGCGGGCGGTGTCCAGCGTGTGCAGATTGGTGACGACGGTGATGCCTTCGCGCAGATTGATGTCGCGCAGCGAATCCATCACCACCTTGGCGTTGAGCGGGTCGAGCGAGGCGATCGGCTCGTCGGCCAGAAGCACTTTCGGCTGCTGCATCATGGCGCGGGCGATCGCGACACGCTGCTGCTGGCCGCCGGACAGCGTGCCGGCCGGCTGCAGCGCGGTGCGTGCGATGTCGAGGCGCTCGAGCGCGGCCACCGCCTCCGCGCATTCGGTGCGCGTGAACATGCCGAGCAGGTTGGAAACCGTGGAGCGATGGTTGAGGCGGCCGAGCAGCACATTGGTCAAGACGTCGAGGCGCGGCACGAGGTTGAACTGCTGGAAGATCATGGCGCAGTCGCGCTGCCAGCGGCGCAGCGGCGAGCCCTGCAGGGAGGAGACCTCGGCGCCGTCAAAAAAAATCGATCCCTGGCTGGGATCGATGAGACGATTGATCATGCGCAGCAGCGTGGACTTCCCGGCGCCGGAGCGGCCGATGATACCGACCATCTGACCGCGCGGGATCGAGATGTTGATGTCGCTGACAGCGGTGTTCTTGCCAAATCGTCGGGTTACGCCGCGGATTTCGAGCGTGGCCGATGATGCTGACATGGCAAAACTCCGGTACGTCGCGGTTTCGAGGGTCCGTTAACCTTCGCTAGCGCAGCCCGATGAAGCTGGGGTGTCGGATTGATGTCATTTTTGTTACGAGTCACAGGCTTCGGGCGCTAATTCCCCGGCACATGGATTTCGACCGGGCCGGCTATGTTTGTGTTGGCGGGCGGCATGCGTAAGAGATTGGCCGAAACGTCCACCCCAGTCGTCATCCACGGGCGGAGCAAGGAGCGGAGCGACGCGCGCAGACCCGAGGATCCATTCCGTGACGCATGGGCGCTGCTGCGGTGCAGAATTCTGCTCCGCCGCACTCTTCGACGAGGGTCACGGAATGGATTCCAGGGTCTCCGCGACGCCGCTTCGCGGCTGCTTCGCCCTGGAATGACGAGGTTGGAAGGCTTCAGCCAAATCGTGCCCGTCAACAAACGGCAACTTTTCAAAATCCCCGTGCAGAACCGCTAGCCAAGCACCAGCAATTCCTCGAAATGCTTCATGTCCTTGAAGCTGCAGAAGGCAGGAGCCTTCAGCTCGATCGAGGCGGCGGAGCTGATAGGCAAAGGTGATGTGGAAGACATAGGTGTCGTGGTCCGGATGACGGTAGCCGAACGGCACAGACAGCGCATCGCGCCAGGCTTTCAGGACCTGGCGGTCTTCTTCGGTGGCGCCGGCGACGGTGAGGCCGGTCGGCACGACGTCGACAATCTTCACCTTGAAGGGACCGTGGCCCTCGAAGCCTTGCAGGCGCTCGAGATAGAGGCGGGTCATACCGTCGATGCTGGTATCGAGCGGCACGTCCGAAGGCCAGTAAGGAAGGCGGCGGCGATATTCGATGATGCCCTGGAAGAGCGTCATATGCAGGCTGGAGATCGGCGTGAAGGCGAGCCGATCGGCATCCGGCATGGCCAGCATGCGCTCGCGGACCTCGATGATGGCAGCTTGTGAAGGCGAGCCCTCGACCAGATGGCAGACAAAGGTGTTGCCCGGTTCGGGCAGGAAGTTGCCCGACGCGTCGTAACGGGTGCCGAGATGGACCGGCGGCGTGGGGTTGGAGCCTTCGAAAAATCCGGCGAGCGAGGGTCTAACAGTGGCGAGCATGGCGATCTCCTGGGCGAGATCGGCTCTTGTCCGAGTCATGTGTCAAGGATGTGAATGGTGAATGGTGAATGGTGAATGGTGAATGGTGAATGGTGAATGGTGAGAAAGAAGGGCTTCGTTGCCATTCACTATTGACCATTCACCGTTAACCATTCACCGAAATCAGCCGCCGTATTTCTCCAAAAACGCCTCGGCCGACAGCTCTCGGAAATCGTCGAGCGCGGCGCGCAGTGTTGCATGGTCCCAGTCCCACCAGGCTAAGACCTGGTACCGCTCGGCGGTGCGGCGGTCGAAGCGCTCGCGGATCGGTTTCGCCGGCACGCCGCCGACGATGGTGTAGGGCGCGACATCCTTCGACACCACGGCGCCGGCGCCGACGGCCGCGCCATCGCCGACGATGACGCCCGGCAGGACGGTCGAGCCGTGGCCGAGCCAGGTGTCGTGGCCGATGGTGACGCGCCTGGCGCGGCGCTGCGCGAAAAACTCGCTTTCATGCTCGGCGTCGTCCCAATAGTCGGACGCGCGATAGGTGAAGTGATGCAGCGTCGGCCGCCAGGTCGGATGGTTCGTGGCGTTGATGCGCACGCTCGCCGCGATGTTGGAGAACTTGCCGATGGTGGCGCACCAGACGGCGCAGTCCTGCATCATGTAGGAATAGTCGCCAAGGTCGCATTCGGCGACGCGGCTGCGCTCGGCGATCTCGGTCCAGCGGCCGAGGGTCGAGTTTTCGACCTGCGCCGTCGGATGGATCAGCGGCGCCTCCGAGAGTTTTTTGCTCATGCGGCGATCTTTCCGGCGGCGAAGGCGGTGACGTCGATGACGCGATCGGCGACCGCGTCGCGCACGTCGAGGTCGTGGAAGATGCCGAGGAGCGCAACGCCCGCCGCTTTCTTGGCGGCGATGAGCTCGACCACGACATCGCGATTGCGGGCGTCAAGCGAAGCGGTCGGCTCGTCGAGCAACAGGATCGGATGCTCGGTGATGAAGCCGCGCGCGATGTTGACGCGCTGCTGCTCGCCGCCGGAGAAGGTCGCCGGCGGCAGCGCCCAGAGCTTTTCGGGCAGGTTGAGCTGCGCAAGCAAGGAGCGAGCCTTCGCCCGCGCGGTCTCGCGATCCCCGCCGCGCTCGACCAGCGGCTCGGCGACGACGTCGAGCGCGGAGACGCGCGGCACGGTGCGCAGGAACTGGCTGACATAGCCGATGGTGTGGCGGCGCACGGAAAGCACGGTGCGCGGGCTGGCGGAAGCGAGGTCGATCAACCCGCCGCCGTGCTGGACGATGATCTGGCCCTCGTCGACGGCATAGTTGCCGTAGAGCATCTTAAGGATCGAGCTTTTTCCGGCACCCGACGGCCCGCCGAGCACGGCGCATTCGCCGGCGCGGATCGAGAAGGAGACGCCCGCCACCACCGGCAGCGTGACGCCGTCGCGCAGATGCATGGTGAAGCTTTTCGCGATGTCGGAAACAACAAGCGGCGTGGCCATGATTAGAGTCCTTTGTTTTGCCGCATGGTCTGGTCCGAAAACCGGCTTCCACTTTTCGGGACCATGCGGCTAGACCTGCAAAATCGAAGAAACGAGAAGCTGGGTATAGGGCGCGCGCGGATCGTCGAGCACGCGGTCGGTGAGGCCGCTTTCGACGACGCGGCCGTCCTTCATCACCATCATGCGCTGCGACAGAAGCCGCGCCACGGCGAGGTCGTGGGTGACGACAATTGCCGCCAGCCCGAGGTCCGTGACCAGCCCGCGCAACAGATCGAGCAGACGCGCCTGAACTGAGACGTCGAGGCCGCCGGTCGGCTCGTCCATGAAGACGAGCCGCGGCCCGGTCACCAGGTTGCGGGCGATCTGCAGGCGCTGGCGCATGCCGCCGGAAAAGGCGCGGGGCTCGTCGTCGATGCGGTCCTCGTCGATCTCGACGCGCGACAGCCAGTCGACGGCGGTGGCGCGGATCCTGCCGTAATGGCGGTCGCCGACGGCCATCAGCCGCTCGCCGACATTGGCGCCGGCCGATACGGTCATGCGCAGCCCATCGGCCGGGTTCTGGTGGACGAAGCCCCAGTCGGTGCGCATCAGGAAGCGGCGCTCGGCCTCGCTCATGCGGTAGAGCTCGCGCCACTGGCCGTCGCGCATGCGGTAGCTCGCGGTGCCGGAGGAGGGCAGCAGCCGGGTCGACAGGCAGTTGAGCAGCGTCGTCTTGCCGGAGCCGGACTCGCCAACAACAGCCAGCACCTCGCCCGGCCAGAGGTCGAAGGTGACGTTCTCGCAGCCGACGCGCGAGCCGTAGAATTTGGACAGCGCGGAGACGCGCAGCAGCGGTTCGTCGGTCATTCGGCCTCCTTACCCTCCCCCTTGTGGGGAGGGTCGGCGCGCAGCGCCGGGGTGGGGGTTGAAGAAAGAGAAGATTGGCCTTTCCCCCCACCCGCGCCTTCGGCGCGACCTCCCCACGAGGGGGAGGTAGAGTCGGCGCGCCGCTTCTCGCAATGGTCGGTGTCCGAGCAGACGAACATGTGGCCGCCGTGGTCGTCGAGGATGACCTCGTCGAGATAGACATTCTCGGCGCCGCAGAGCGCGCAGGGCTGGTCGAAGGTCTGCACCTCGAAGGGATGGTCCTCGAAATCGAGGCTGACGACGTCGGTGAAGGGCGGCACCGCGTAGATGCGCTTCTCGCGGCCAGCGCCGAACAGCTGCAGGGCCGGCGAACGATGCATCTTCGGATTGTCGAATTTCGGCGTCGGCGAAGGGTCCATCACATACCGGCCCTCGACCTTGACCGGATACGCATAGGTGGTGGCTATGCGGCCGTGCTTGGCGATGTCCTCGTAGAGCTTCACATGCATGAGGCCGTATTCCTCCAGCGCATGCATTTTTCGCGTCTCGGTCTCGCGTGGCTCGAGGAAGCGCAGCGGCTCGGGGATCGGCACCTGGAAGACCAGCACCTGGCCGGCGGTCAGTGGCTGCTCAGGGATGCGATGGCGGGTCTGGATGATCGTCGCCTTGGCGGTCTCCGTGGTGACGTCGACCTTGGCGACCTTCTTGAAGAAGGCGCGGATCGAAACGGCGTTGGTGGTGTCGTCGGCGCCCTGGTCGATGACTTTCAGCACATCATCCGGGCCGATGATCGAGGCGGTGACCTGCACGCCGCCAGTGCCCCAGCCGTAAGGCATCGGCATCTCGCGCGAGGCGAAAGGCACCTGGTAGCCGGGAATGGCGATGCCCTTCAGGATGGCGCGGCGGATCATCCGCTTGGTCTGCTCGTCGAGATAGGCGAAGTTGTAGGTGGCTATGTCGGTCGATTGGGCGTTCATTCGGCGGCCTCCCTTTTCTCTTCAGCCTTGTCCTCATTTTCCCGCGCTTCGTATTCGGCGCGCATGCGGCGCACGAGGCCGAGCTCGGCCTGGAAGTCGACATAGTGCGGCAGCTTCAGATGCTCGACGAAGCCGGTCGCCTGGACATTGTCGGAATGGGAGATGACGAATTCCTCGTCCTGCGCGGCGGCGACGATATCCTCGCCAAGTTCGCCGGCGCGCAGCGCCCGGTCGCACAGCGCCATCGCCATCGCCTTGCGTTCGCTCTGGCCGAAGACCAGGCCGTAGCCGCGGGTGAAC
>NZ_RZRY01000242.1:0-8615 GCF_003998035.1 Mesorhizobium sp. M2A.F.Ca.ET.039.01.1.1
GGCATACATCATGCGGCCGAAACGGGTGTATTCGAGGAAGAACCAGATCAGCAGCGCGAGCACCACCAGCACCACCACAGAGACCGGGATCAGGTTCGGGATGAAGAAGTCGATGCGGTGGCGGCCGAGCGCCAGGAAGGCTTCGGAGAACTTGCCGTTGGCGACCGAGCCATCGGGCATGGTCATGCCGGTGGCGATCGAGCGTCCTTCGGTCGGGATGCGCTGCAGGCCGAGCAGGAGGAACATCATGCCAAGCGTCGCGAGCAGGTCGGGCACGCGCATATAGACGATCAGCCAGCCATTGATCAGGCCGACGATGACGCCGATGACCAGGCAGGAGATCACCGCGACGATGGCGTTCTGCTCCAGCACGACCATGGCATAGGACGCCGCCATCATGGCGCTTGTGGCGACCGAGCCGATCGACAGGTCGAAACCGCCGACGACCAACGTCGCGGTGACGCCGAGCGCCAGCACGCCGGTAATGGCCACCGACTGGAAGATAAAGACCGCGCTCTGCGGCGAAACGAAACCGTCGGCAGCGATCGCGAAATAGGCGATCAACCCGACCAGCAGGACGATGAAGCCGTAGCGGATGGCATAGTCGCGCAATGTCATCGAACGCTCCCGCGCTGTTGTCCTCTCTGCCAAACTAGAACTCATGCCTGCACTCCAAGTCTCGTCATCCGCACGATCTCACGCAACATCATGCAGCGGTCCGCCGGCCACTTCCGCCAGCAGCCGGTCGAGGTCGATATCGGCGTTCCTGTGCTCGCCGACGATCGTGTGTTCCGACATCACCAGGATGCGGTCGGCGGTTTCCAGCGCCTCGTCGATCTCGGTGACGAAGATCAGCGTCGCGCGGCCGTCGGCGCTGGCCCGAAGCTTCGCGGCGATATCGCGCCGGGCCGAAATGTCGACGCCCTGGAACGGCTCGTCGAGGATGAAGAGGCGCGAGGCCTGCGACATCCAGCGCGCCACCATCACCTTCTGCTGGTTGCCGCCAGAGAGCGACGAAAGCTCGTCCTTCTCGGAACGGCAGACGATGCCGAGCTCGTCGATCTGGCGGCGGGCGGCGACGCGCTCGGCGCGCTTCTTAATGACGCCAAGGCTGGACATGCGCCTGAGGAACGGCAGGCTGATATTGCGCTCGATGTTGAAGCCGCCGACAATGCCGCTCTCGGCGCGATCCTTGGCGACCAGGAAGACACCGGCGGCGATCGCCTCGCGCGCCGAGCCCGGCGCGTAGGGCTTGCCGTCCATATGCATGGCGCCGGCAAGCGCTCTGCGCACGCCAAACAGCGTTTCGGCCAAGGCCGTCTTGCCGACGCCGACGAGGCCGGTGATCGCCACCACCTCGCCGGCGCCGAGCGTCATCGAGATCGGTTTTGCGCCATGCGCGATCCGCAGGCCTTCTGCAGTGAAGACCGCGCTGACGGAACTTCTGGCAACGACCCTGTCGAGACGGATCTTGCGGCCGAGCATGGCGTTGACGGCGCCCTCGTAATCAAGCGGTTTTTGATCGAAGACGCCGGAGACGACACCGTCGCGCATCGACATGATGCGGTCGGCGAGCCGCCTGATATCGGACATGCGGTGCGAGATATAGAGGATGGCAACGCCATGACCGCGCAGCCGGTCGATCAGCGAAAACAACCGGTCGGCCTCGGCGCTCGACAGCGAGGAGGTCGGCTCGTCGAGGATCAGCACCTTGGGCTGGTGCGCCATGGCCCGCGAAATGGCCACCATCTGCCGGTCGGCCAGAGACAGATCGCTGACGCGCGCCTTGAGGTCGATTGCCAGCCCCATGCGGTCGGCGACGGCCTTGGCTTCGGCACGGACATTGGCGGGCTTGAACAGCATCGACGCGCCTTTGCCGCTCAGCCGGTCGAGCGTCAGGTTGGTGGCGACATCGAGGTCGGCGACCACGCCGTCATTGATGTTCTGGTGCACGGTGACGACGCCGGCGCGAATGGCTTCGGCGGGGGTTTGCGGGTCGAATGCGTTGCCGGCCAGCCGCATCGTGCCGGCACCGCGCGCATAGACGCCGCTGATGATCTTGACCAGGGTCGACTTGCCGGCGCCGTTGGCGCCCATCAGCACGGTGACCTCGCCCGCATGCAGTTCGAGCGAGATGCCGCCAAGCACCTCGTTCTGGCCGAAGGATTTCCTCAAGCCCTCCACATGGAACACGGCATCTGCGCCCATTCCTTCCTCCCTGGTTCCTGACGCTATGGGTTCATTCGTCAATTGTCAACACGATTGACATTTGCCAGAGCGCTTCCTAGCTTGGCCCCGCCGCCGTGGCTCCGCTATCGTCGGACACCACGAGCAGGAGGGGAGAGAATGACCGGGAAGTTCGAAGCATTGTCGGTGGAGACGCTGCCGAAGCGCCTTGGCGAGACCGCGGCGCTGACCGAGCGCATCGGCAAGGACGCCAGCCACTGGAAAGTACGCGAGGTCGGTGACGGCAATCTGAACCTCGTCTTCATCGTCGAGGGCGACCAAGGTGCGGCGGTGGTGAAGCAGGCGCTGCCCTATGTGCGGCTGGTCGGCGACAGCTGGCCGTTGCCCTTGAAGCGCTCGTTCTTCGAATATCATGCGCTGACCAGGCAGGAGCGCCGGGCGCCCGGCTCGGTGCCGGCGATCTACCATTTTGACGAGACCCAGGCGCTGATCGTGATGGAATATCTGGCGCCGCCGCACGTCATCCTCAGGCGCGCTCTGATCGACGGCCGCGAACTGCCGAACATCGCGCGTGACATCGGCCTGTTCATGGCCCGCACGCTGTTCCGCGGCTCGGATCTGTCGATGGCCACGAAAGAGCGCAAGGCCGATCTGGCGCTGTTCGCCGACAATGTCGAGCTCTGCGACATCACCGAGAATCTGGTGTTTTCCGATCCCTATTTCGATGCCAAGATGAACCGGCATACGTCGCCGCAGCTCGACGGCCTGGTTGCCGAATTGCGCGCCGACCGCGACCTCAAGGTCGAGGCGCAGCGGCTGAAGCATCTCTTCGCCGCCAATGCCGAAACGCTGCTGCATGGCGACCTGCATTCGGGCTCGATCATGGTGACGGACACAGAGACCCGGATGATCGATCCGGAGTTCGCCTTCTACGGCCCGATCGCCTTCGATGTCGGCATGCTGCTTGCCAATTTCTGGATCGCCTTCTTCTCGCAGCGCGGACACGAGGAAAAAGGCAGCAGGGACTCGATGCGCGCCTATCTGCTCGGCGTCACCGCCGAGACCTGGGCAACCTTCCGCGCCGAGTTCTCGCATCTGTGGCGCAGCGAGCGCACCGGCATGCTCTACCAGAAAAGCCTGTTCGAGGATCAGGGCGACAGGCTGGGCGCCGAGCAGGCGCTCGACCACATGCTGCATTCCATCTGGACCGACCTGCTCGGCTTTGCCGGCATCGAGGTGCACCGGCGCATCCTTGGGCTGGCCCACAATGCCGATTTCGAAACCATTGCCGATCAAGACCTGCGCGCCACATGTGAGGCCAAGGCTTTGCGCTTCGGCCGCCACATTGCCGTCAACCGGCGCCGGATCCACAGCATCGACGAGGTCAACAATCTGGCCGCGCTGATCGAACAGGAGAACAGAATTTGAACGTCGGCGAACGCCACTACCGCACCATCTGGCTCAGCGACGACAAGCGCTCGGTCGAGATCATCGACCAGCGCTGGCTGCCGCATGAATTCCGCATCGAGTCGATCGGAACCGTCGCCGGCATCGCCACTGCCATCCGCGACATGTGGGTGCGCGGCGCGCCGCTGATCGGCGTCACCGCGGCTTACGGCGTCGCCATCCAGATGATGGACGACCCGTCGGACGAAGCGCTCGATACGGTGTGGGAAACGCTCAACAAGACGCGGCCGACGGCGATCAACCTGCGCTGGGCGCTGGACGAGATGCGCCGGCACCTCAAGCACCTCGCGCCAGGGGAGCGTGCCGAAGCGGCCTACAAGCGGGCCGCCGAGATCGCCGACGAGGATGTGGGCTTAAACCGCGCCATTGGCGAGAACGGGCTTGCCATCATCAAGGAGATCGCGGCGAAGAAGAAGCCGGGCGAGACCGTCAACATCCTCACCCACTGCAATGCCGGCTGGCTGGCGACGGTCGACTACGGCACGGCCACCGCGCCGATCTATCTGGCGACCGAGGCCGGCATTCCTGTCCATGTCTATGTCGACGAGACCAGGCCGCGCAACCAAGGCGCCCAGCTGACCGCCTGGGAGATGGCCGGCCACGGCGTGCCGCACACGCTGATCGTCGACAATGCCGGCGGCCATCTGATGCAGCATGGCGACATCGACATGGTGATCGTCGGCACCGACCGCACCACCGCCAATGGCGACGTCTGCAACAAGATCGGCACCTATCTCAAGGCGCTGGCCGCGGCCGACAATGAGGTGCCCTTCTACGTCGCGCTCCCCTCGCCCACCATCGACTGGACGGTGGCCGACGGGCTGAAGGAAATCCCCATCGAGGAACGCTCCGGCGACGAGGTCTCGCTGGTCTGGGGGAAGACGGCTGACGGCAAGGTCGCGCAGGTGCGCGTCTCGCCCGATGCGACGCCGGCGGCAAACCCGGCATTCGACGTGACGCCGGCAAGGTTGGTGACGGGGCTAATCACCGAGCGCGGCGTGGCCAAGGCCTCGCGAGAGGGGCTGAAGGCGATGTTTCCGGAGCGGGGTGATTAGCTGATCTCCCCTCGGCACTTCGTTATTCTCGGGCTTGACCCGAGAATCCATGCCGTTACGTTCGCCAAGGAGTGCAACGGTGCAGAATTCTGGAGCCGTTGCAACGCCTTAGCGTCACGGCATGGATCCTAGGGTCTGCGCGCGTCGCTTCGCTCCTTGCTCCGCCCTAGGATGACGACCGAAATGTCGTGGCCGATTGACAGCGCCACCCTCCTCTCCCATAAAACCCGCGTTAATGTTCTCAGGGCGGGGTGAAAGTCCCCACCGGCGGTAAGGGTCTCGACCCAAGCCCGCGAGCGCCTTCCAGTCCACGCATTAATGCGTGGATTCTTAAGTGCTAGAGCGTCCTTTACGCGTCCAAAAGGACGCGTGGCGCTCTAGTGGAAGGGTCAGCAGATCCGGTGCGATTCCGGAGCCGACGGTTACAGTCCGGATGGAAGAGAACGGCCGCAGGAGACGGTCCGCTCGCGCGGGCCGTGTTTTTGCGTCGTGCGTCCTGATTCTGGTTCGAAACGGAAGGAAGGACCCATGAATCAGCATTTCCCTAAAGACCAAACTACCCTTCGCGTCGCCGTCATTCGGGCGCGCTGGCATGCCGATATCGTCGACCAATGCGCAGCGGCGTTCGAGGCCGAGCTTGCAGCGCTCGGCGGCTTTGCCGTCGAGGTCTTCGACGTGCCCGGAGCCTATGAAATTCCGCTGCACGCCAAGACGCTTGCCGAGACCGGCCGCTATGCCGCGATCCTCGGCGCCGCCTTCGTTGTCAATGGCGGCATCTACCGGCATGACTTCGTGGCGAGCGCCGTCATTGACGGGATGATGAATGTGCAGCTTGCGACCGGCGTGCCGGTGCTGTCGGCGGTGCTGACGCCGCACAACTACCATGACAGCGCCGAGCATTACCGCTTCTTCCACGAGCATTTCACCGTGAAGGGCAAGGAGGCGGCGAAGGCCTGCGTCGAGATCCTCGCCGCGCGTGCCAGAATCGCGGCCTGAACCGCTTCGCGAGCAGCGCATCAGAACTAAACCGATTTGGATTTCAGGACCGCGACCTGAGTGGGTTGCGGTCCGTCGGAAATCCGGCCAGAAGCAGTTGGGCCGGGTTTCGGCCCAACCTGCTAAATCGCGCTTTCAACAGATACGGGAGACTATTCGTTGGCTCGCATCACACTGAGACAATTGCTCGACCATGCCGCCGAACATGGCTATGGCGTGCCTGCCTTCAACATGAACAACATGGAACAAGGCCTCGCCATCATGGAGGCGGCCGAGGAGACCAAGTCGCCAGTCATCCTGCAGGCCAGCCGCGGCGCGCGCGCCTACGCCAATGACGTGGTGCTGGCCAAGCTGATCGACGCGCTGGTCGAGATCCATCCCGATATCCCGGTCTGCATGCATCTCGACCACGGCAACAACGAAGCGACCTGCGTCACCGCGATCCAGTATGGCTTCACCTCGGTGATGATGGACGGCTCGCTTAAGGAGGACGGCAAGTCTCCGGCCGATTACGCTTATAATTCCGGCATCACCCGCCGCGTCGTCGACATGGCTCATTGGGGCGGCGTGTCGGTGGAGGGCGAGATCGGCGTGCTTGGCTCCCTTGAGAGCGGCGGCGGCGAGCAGGAGGACGGCCATGGCGTCGAAGGCGCGATCAGCCACGACCAGCTCTTGACCGACCCGGTGCAGGCCGAGCAGTTCGTGCGGGATACGCATGTCGATGCGCTGGCGGTGGCCATGGGCACCAGCCACGGCGCCTATAAATTCTCGCGCAAGCCGGACGGCGCGGTGCTGGCGATGAATGTGATCGAGGAGATCCATCGCCGCCTGCCCAACATGCATCTGGTCATGCATGGCTCGTCGTCGGTGCCGGAAGAGTTGCAGGAGATCATCAACAAATATGGCGGCCAGATGAAGCCGACCTGGGGCGTGCCGGTGGAGGAGATCCAGCGCGGCATCAAGCATGGCGTGCGCAAGATCAACATCGACACCGACAACCGCATGGCGCTGACCGGCGCGATCCGCAAGGTGCTGACCGAGAACCCGTCGGAGTTCGATCCGCGCAAATATCTGACGCCGGCGATGGCTGCCATGAAGAAGCTCTGCAAGGAGCGCTTCGAGCAGTTCGGCACCGCCGGCAACGCGCCGAAGATCAAGCCGATTCCGCTGGCGGAGATGGCCAAGCACTACAAGTCGGGCAGCCTCGACCCGAAATTCGGCTAAGCAGCATCCGCATAACCTGTCATGATCAGGTCGCGGAAAAGGTCATAGCGAACGCCGCCGAGCGCTATTCGGCGGCGTTCGGCGTCTCCGCGTCGGCACGGACGAGCTTGATGTCCGCGCCCGCCGCCCAGGCGCCGATATCCTCGCGACGCAGCGCCGCCGCCATCATGTCGGGGAAATGGTCGGGCGTACAGGCGAAGACCGGGATGCCGATCGCGGCGACCGACCCGGCCATCGACGGATCGTAGCCGGGACGGCCCTGATTGGTGAGCGCCAAGAGCACGACGACGTTGACGCCCGACCGGACAAGTGCTGCCAGCCTTTGCAGGAGCTCCTTGCCGTTGCCGCCCTCGTAGAGATCGGTGATCAGGACGAAATGCGCCTTGGTCGGCCGTTCGATGCGCTCGGCGCAATAGGCGACCGCCTGGTTGATGTCGGTGCCGCCGAGCTGGACGCCGAACAGCACCTCGACCGGATCGCTGAGTTCTTCGGTCAGATCGACGATCGCCGTGTCGAAGCAGACGAGTTTCGTCCGCACCACCGGCAGCGAGGCCATCACGGCGGCGAAGATCGAGGCATAGATGACCGAGCTTGCCATCGAGCCGGACTGGTCGACGCAGAGCGTCACCTCGTCGAGGTCGACCAATCGGCGCTGACGACGCATGAAGCCGACCAGCTTTTCCGGAACCACGGTCTTATGGTCCGGCTGGTAGTGGCGAAGGTTCGCCGTGATCGTGCGCGGCCAGTCGATATCGCGCTGGCGCGGCCGGTTGGTGCGCCGCGACTTATCGAGCGCGCCGCGGATCGCCTCCGCGGTCTTCTGCTCCAGGCGCTGCATCAGCTTGGCGACGATGTCGGAAATGATCGACCTGGCGATGTCCTTGGTCTTGTCCGGCATCGCCGAGCGCAGCGAGACGAGGTCGGCGACGAGATTGACGTCGGCCTCGATCGCCTTGAGGAACTCGGGCTCCATCAGCATCTGCTTCAGGTTCAGCCGCTCGAAGGCGTCCTTCTGCACGACCTGGATGACCTGCTCGGGGAAGAAGGAGCGGATGTCGCCCATCCATTGCGCGACGCGGGGTGCCGAGCGGCCGAGCCCGCCGCGCCGCTTGCGCGGATCGCCGGCGGTGTCGCCGCTGCCGTCGCCATAAAGCGCATCGAGCGCCGCCGACAGTTTTCGGTCCTCGGCCGACAGCGCCGACGATGTCTCGTCGTCGGCCCCGATCGCCAGCCGCCAGCGACGCTCGCGATTGTCCGTTGCCGCTTCGAGATCCCGCCCGGTCGTTTCGTCAGCCATGATTGGCCTCCCCTGCCAGCAGCTTTGCGAGAAGGCCAAAATGCCTGTTCCATGCCGCGCCACTATCCGGCGCCGGGATCAGCCCGGCCGGCAGGCTCGCTCTCTTGCCAAGCACGGCCTCGATGAGGCGACGACGCTCCATGCTGTCGAGATTGGAGAAGACGCGGCGCAGCAGCGGAAGATGCGCCACGAAAGCCTCCTCGTCGAGCGAGGCCAGCCAGGCATCGACGGCGCCGCGCAGGCCCTCGTCATAGATCAGCCGCTGGCCGGCGCCGCTGAAGAAACCTTCGAAGAAGGCGGCGGCATCAATCACGGGCGTTCCTGGCGACAGGCGCCTTGCCAGGAGATCGGCGGTCTCGTCGGCTGAGAGCCGCCCAGCGTCGTAGAGC
>NZ_RZRY01000243.1:0-8602 GCF_003998035.1 Mesorhizobium sp. M2A.F.Ca.ET.039.01.1.1
GGCCTGTGCTTTGCCCATCTCGGCGATGATGCCGGGTATCGCGAAGACCTCGTCGAAATAACCTTCGATGCTCGGCGGGCCGTCGGCGGGATTGACGGCGACGATCTCTGTCGGGCCGGAGGCGACGCTTGCCGCCGCCTCGCCGATCTTGGCGGTCATCGACTGGGTGGTGTTGGGGTTGATGACGAGAATGCGCATGCCAATCAGCCTCAGATCTCGCCGCCGAGATAAAGACGCTTGACCCGGTCGTCGGTCAGCAGTTCGGCGGAGTTGCCGCTCAGCGCAACACTGCCGGTGGTCAGCGCATAGGCGCGCTGCGAGATGCGCAGCGCCATACGCGAATTCTGCTCGACCAGGAGCACGCTGACCTTCTCGTCGCGATTGATGGCGACGATCGAGCGGGCGATGTCCTGGACGAGCTTTGGCGCGACGCCCAGCGACGGCTCGTCGAGCAGCAACAGTTTCGGCTTCGCCATCAGCGCGCGGCCGATGACCAGCATCTGCTGCTCGCCACCGCTCATCGTGCCGGCGGCCTGCGAGAAGCGTTCCTTGAGCCGCGGAAAGCGGCCCAGCACCATCTCCATCGATGCGGCGATCTCGGATTTGCTGGTGCGCGTGAAGGCGCCCATCAGGAGGTTGTCCCTGACTGACATATAGGGGAAGACGCGGCGTCCCTCCGGCACCATGGCGATACCCATCTTGACGATCTCGTCAGGCGCGGCGCCGTCGATCCGCTTGCCGCTGTAATGGATTTCGCCGGACCGGATCTTGCGCAGGCCGGTGATGGCGCGAAGGATCGACGATTTGCCGGCGCCGTTGGCGCCGATCAGCGCGACGGTCTCGCCCTCGTTGACCTCGAGCGAGACGCCCTTCAGCGCGTAGACGTGGTCGTAATAGAGCTCGACATTCGCGAAGTTCAGGATCTGGTTCATAGGCCGATCGCCTCGTCTTCGCTGCCGAGATAGGCCTCGATCACCTTGTCGTTGGCCTGGATCTCCGACGGCGTTCCCTCGGCGATCTTCTGCCCGAAATTGAGCACCACGAGCCGGTCCGAAATCTTCATCACAGCCGGCATGTCATGCTCGACCAGAAGTATGGTCAGGCCACGCTCGCGCAGACGCCGCACCATCTCGACCATGCGCATCGTTTCGTCATGGTTCATGCCGGCGAAGGGTTCGTCGAGCAGCAGGATGGAAGGATTGGTGGCGAGACCGATGGCGATGCCCAACGCCCGCAAATGGCCATGCGGCAGGTTGCGGGCAATCTCATAAGCTAGCGAGGAGAGGCCGAGCAGCGCCAGAATCTCATCGGCCGATTGGCCGAAAGCCGCTTCGTCGGCTTTTGCCGTGCCGGTGCCGAGGAAGAAGCCGAACAGGCTCGCCTTGGAGCGCAGATGGTGCGCGATGATGACGTTGTCGCGCACGCTCATGTTCTTGAAGATGGTGGTTTCCTGGAAGGTGCGCACCACGCCCCTGCGGGCGGCGATGTGCGGCGCGAGGCCGGAGATGCGTTCGCCCTTCAGGCGCACCTCGCCTGTCGTCGGGCGCAGGAAAGACGAGATCAGCTTGAACAAAGTCGACTTGCCGGCGCCGTTCGGACCGATCACCGACAGGATCTCTTTCTCGCGCACCGAAAAGGAGACGTCGTTGACCGCGACCAGACCGCCGAAGCGTTTGGTGAGACGCGAGACCTCGAGCATTTCGGCCATGGCTCAACCCTTCTTCCGGGTCGTTTCGGCAAGGCTGAGCAGGCCGTTGGGCAGCACCAGCATCAGGACGATCATCAGGGCGGAATAGATGAGCAGCTGGAACTGGCCGGTCTGGAACAGAAGGTCCCAGCCGAAATAGAGCACCAGCGTGCCGAGCATCGGACCGAACACATAGCCGAGGCCGCCGAGGAAGCAGTTCAGCATGAAGTTGACGGAATCGGTGACCGTAAAGCTCGACGGGTAGATCGACTGCGAGATGGCGGCGAAGATGGCGCCGGAAACGCCGCCGAAGAAGGACGAGACGGCATAGGCGATGACGCGCAGATAGGCGATGTTGACGCCGATCGAGGAGGCGAGCTCCTCGTTCTGCTGCAGCGACTGGCACAGCTTGCCAATGCGCGAATTGACCAGCCGGTACATGATGGCGAAGCAGACCACCATCAGCGTAACCGCCAGCAGGTAGAAGGCGAGCCGCGAATTCTGCAGCGTGGCGAAATCGGGGATGAGCGTGATGCCGAAGACCGACAGCGCGCCGGGCAGCGGGATGCTGACGATGCCCTTGGCGCCGTTGGTGATCGGCAGCGCCAGAGCGAGCAGGCGCGCAACCTCGGTCAGCACCAGCGTGACCATGGCGAAATAGACGCCGCGCAGGCGCAGGATCGGCAGGCCGATCAGCACGCTTGCGGCGGCGCAGAACAGGCCTGCGGCTGGCAGCGTCAGCCAAAACGACCAGCCATGGTTCATCACCAGTATGGCCGAGACATAGCCGCCCATCAGCGCATAGGCGCCCTGGCCGATATTGATGCGTCCGATGTAGAAGGTGAGCCAGACGCCGGCGCTGGCGATGCTGAGCAGCGCCACCGAGGTCAGCGTGTAGTAGAGGTCGAAGCGGCCGCTCGACGAGATCGCAGCCGGCACGGCGATGAAGACGATCGCGAGGAAGGCGACGACCGCGGCGATCCTGGTGTTGCGATTGACGGTCATGGCGCCATCAACCCCAGGGCTTGCCCATCAGCCCGTTGGGGCGGACCGACAGGAACACCATCAGGGCGGCGAAGATGACGAGATAGGTGACGTCGCCATATTCGCGCAGCACGGTGAGGCCGACCGACTCCATCATGCCGAGGATGAAACCGCCGGCGATCGCGCCGCCGACAACGCCGGCGCCGCCGATCATCACCATCAGGAAAGCCTTGATCGAGATCGGCCCTCCAATACCTGAATTGACACCGGTGATGGTGACCAGCAGCCCGCCGACGACGCCCGCTAGCATGGCGCCCATGGCGAAGCCGATCATCGAATAGCGGTCAACGCGGACGCCCATAAGCTGGGCGGCGACACGGTCCTGTGCAAGCGCCCGCATGGCGCGGCCGACCCGGCTGTACTGCATGTAGAGCACGAACGCCGCGATGAAGACTATCGCCAGCGCGCCGACGACGATGCGGTCGTAGGGCATGATGATGCCAACGTCGTTGAACACGCCCTTGACGATTTTGGGAACGCCGCGCTGCTTCTCGCCGAACAGAAGCAGGATGACGGCGTCGAAGAAGAAGGCGGTCGCGGCGGCCAGTAGCATGGTGCTTTCCTCGCGATGGCTGCGCCGGATGACGGTTCGGAAGAGGAATTTCTCCATCAGCGCGCCGATGACGGCGAGCGTCACGCCCGAGGCGAGCAGCGCCACCACGAAAGGCAGGCCGAGCTGGCCGTAGACGGTGTAGGTGATGAACCCGCCCAGCACATACATCTGGCCGTGGGCGAAATTGAGCACGTTCATCAGGGCGAAGATCAGGGTCAGCCCCAGCGCGATCAGCGCATATTGGGCACCGAGATACAATCCGTTGGCGATGACCTGTTCCATGGATACCTTCGATCTTCCATCGAGTCCGGCCTATCGACCGGACCCCATGGCAAGCTTGAGGAAATACGCTCGAAGGTTACGCTAGTCGACGGAGCCGACGAACAGGGTCTGGAAAGCGCCGTCCTTGTATTCGTTGACCACCATCGGCACCGAGAGCTGGCGCTTCTGGCCGAAGGACGTCGCGCCGACATAGCTGAGCTTCGCGTCGCCCTTCAGGAAGGGATTGGGCGCGGTGAAGGTGTCCATGGTCTTTTTGAATTCGGCGACATCGCTGATGGCCGCCGGATTGGCCTTCAGCGTGTCGAGGATGTATTCCAGCGCGTAGACCTTGGTGTTGGACTCGTCGTTGTATTCGCCGAACATCTTGGTGTAGCGGGTGACGAATTCCTTCATCTCGTCCGAAGCGATCTCCGGCGTGGAGGCGCCGCCGACGGAGATGAAGCCGTTGGCGTATTCGCCGGCGCCCTCTTCCAGCACCTTGGCGTCCTGCGCGGTTTCCGTCGAGATCAGACCTTCATAGCCAAGCTCGCGCGCGGCGCGGATGAGCAGCGGCGCGTTGGCGGGCGCAACGCCCGACAGGACGAGCAGATCGGGCTTCAGGGCGACGATCGGCGTCAGCACCGGGGTGAAATCGCGCGTGTCGTTCTGGTAGGTGTCGTTCTGGGCGACGACTTCCAGCCCGAGAGCCTTTGCCGCCTCGACACCGGAGTCGCGCTGGCTGAGCGGGTCGGATTCATTCGCCGCAACAAAGGCGATCTTCTTCACGCCCTTGTTTTCCTTCAGATATCTATAGATCGCCGGACCGGACTGGTAATTGGCGATCATGCCCAGCACAGCATTGGAAGCCGGCTTCTGGTAGAGCGCCTTGGGGAAGGCGTAGGGGAAATAGATGATGCCGTTGGCCTCGGCGACCGGGCGCACCGCGGCGGCGCCGTCATCGACATTCGGGCCGACGACATAGTGGATGCCTTCCTGCGCCATTTTCTCCATGCCGGCGATGGCGCGCTTGGGGTCCTTCTGGTCGTCGAAGGTGACGATGTTGATGTTGTAGGTGTCGTTGCCGATCTTGACGCCGCCGGTCTCGTTTAACCAGGCGGCGCGCGTCTGCATCGAGCGCACATTCGAGGTGCCCCAGGCGGCGGCCGGGCCGCTGGTGACGCCGACAAAGCCGATTTTCAGTTCCTTGTTTTCAGCCTGCGCATACGAAATGCCGACAGCGGCAATGGCCAGGGTCGAGACGGCGCCGAGCGCCATGGATTTCAGAGTCGAGCGACGGTTGATCATATCAGTAGTTCCCCTTGTTATCGCGCTTTGTGTTTTGCTCAAAGGCTGCGCGGATAGCGTTAAGGGAAACCGCCTAGGGCGGATTGTCAACATCTTTCTTAGGTATTGTATACAATGTTTCGCGAGAATGTGTGCACCCGTCAGTATGGGTCGAAGGCTACTTCCCGCAATGGTGGTCGTTGATCTTGTTGATCGCATTCGCGTCCGGCGCGACGCGGCCGTAGGAGCAAGCGCCAGCGGCGGTGGTGAACAGCTGCCGGTCGTAGTAACGCGGACCGCCGAAGAGCTGATAGAGAAGATCGTCGCTGGCCGGAACGTAGCGCTCGCGCTCGACCGGCTGATAATGGCGATGATGATGCCTTTCGCCCGCAACCGCTTGGGCGGACACGGTCGCGGCCGTGGCCAGCACGAGCGCAGAGAGGGTCAGGTACTTCATCATCGACGGCAACCTTCTGGCAGTTTGGATCCGCAGCATATCCAAAATCACCAGTCGCGCAAAAGTTTCCCGTACCGGGCATTTGTCGCCGCCGCGCCGCTAGCTGAAGAAAGATAACGGCAATCGCGACGGCGGATTTTCGACAATGGCCGGCTGCGATGCCGGATATCCTGCATTCGTTCGGCCACCATTCCCGGAGGCCCAAGGAATAGCCCGATGACAGCCAGAGTGATCGTTCTCGACGCCAAGCCGCTCAGCACGGAAGATGTCGCCGAGATCGCGCGGCGCAATGCCCGGCTCGTGCTCGGCGAGGAAGCCATGCGCCGCATCCGCGCAAGCAGGGCGCTGATCGAACATCTTACCCAACTCGGCAAGCCCCTCTACGGCGTCACCACCGGGCTCGGCGCCTGTGTCGACACGCCGCTGGCGCAGGCGGACCTGATCGCGTTCCAGCACAGTGTGCCGCTCAGCCATTCGATGGGCGCCGGTCCATCGCTGCCGACCGAGGCGGTGCGGGCGCTGATGGTCGCGCGCATCTGCGGCATGGCGGCGGGCGGCACCGGCACCTCGGAGGGTGTGGTGCTCGGCCTGCTCGCGGCGCTCAACGCAGGCGTCCATCCGGTCATTCCAAGCTGGGGTTCGGTGGGCGCAGCGGACCTCGCGCCGCTCGGCCATCTGGCGCGGGCGCTGCGCGGCGACGGCGAGAGCGAATATCAGGGCAGGATCATGCCATCGGCCGAGGCGCTCAAGCTCGCCGGGCTCGAACCGCTCGACCTGCGCGAGAAGGACGGCCACGCCATCATCGTCGCCAACAGCCTTTCGACCGGAACGGCGTGCCTCGCGCTTGAGGAGGTCGCTTGCCTGATCGACTGGTCGCTGGCGGCGGTGGCGCTGAACTACGAGGCATTCCGGGCGTCGCTCAAGGCCATCGACGAGGATGCGCTTGCGGCGCGGCCCGCCTTCCGCCAAGTCGAGATCGGCGCGCGGTTGCGGGCCGAGCTTGTGGGCAGCGGGCTGTGGCACGACAACGCCGCGCGGCGCCTGCAGGATCCGCTCAGCTTCCGCTGCGTGCCGCAAGTGTGGGGCGGGCTCCTCCATGCCTATGAGCAGGCGAAACTGGCGACGGAGATCGAGCTTGGCCATTCAGGCGACAATCCGGTCATCCTGCCTGAGGCCGAGCGCGTCGTCTCCAACGGCAATTTCGACCTGACCGCCTTCACGCTGACCTGGGAAAATCTGGGCCAGGCGCTGGCGCATTGCGCGGTCGGCACCGCCAACCGCTCGATGAAGCTGATGTCGCCGACGGTCGCGGAACTGCCGCGCTTCCTGTCGGCGAAAGGCGGCAGCCGCCAGGGCTTTGCGGAACTGCAGAAGCCGGTCGCCGCGCTCGAAGCCGAGATCCGGCACCTCGCCAATCCGATGTCGCTCAGCCCCCTGGCCATTTCGGACGGCGTCGAGGACCAGTCGTCGATGGCGCCGCGCGTCGTGGCCAAGACGGCAGGCATCATCGAGCGCCTGCGCTATCTGGTGGCGATGGAGCTGATCTTCGCGGCCACCGGCGTGCAGTTGCGCGGCGTGCTGGACTCGATGGGCGAAGGACCGCGGCGCAGCTACGAAGCCGTGCGGGCGCTGGTCGCCCCGCTCGACGACGACCGCGAGATGAGCGCCGACATGGCGCGCGTCGCGCGCATGGTGGCGGGGCCGCGGCTGTAGAGCGAGCCTCCAGGCCACCGCTGCAAGCCTCAGTGGTAGTAGATACCGCCGTCGACGTTCAGCGCCTGACCGGTGACGAAGGCCGACAGGTCCGAGGCGAAGAACAGCACCGGACCGATGATATCCTCGGGCGCGCCGAGGCGCTTCAGCGCCGCGACGTCCTCCCAATGGCGGATCGCGGCTTCGCTTCCCAGATTGTTCTTGCCCATCTCGGTCAGGATGATGCCGGGGCAGATTGCGTTGACCGTGACGCCGTCCATGCCGACCTCCTGCGCCAGCACGCGGGTGAGCGTGATCACCACCGCCTTGGTCGCCGCATAGTGGCCTTGCGTCGGCACGCCCTGCCGGCCGGCGATCGAAGCGATGTTGATCACCCTGCCCGACTTCCTGGCGCGCATATGCGGCAGCACCGCCTGGCACATCATCAGCACGCCCTTGGCGTTGACGTCGAAATGCGCGTCCCAATTGGCCTCGTCGAGATCTTGCAGCAGGCTGGGCTTGAGGATGCCGGCGTTGTTGACCAGCACGTCGATGCTGCCTGCCTCTTCAAGCAGGGCCTGCGCGGTCGCCTCGATGTCCTTCTTCTTGCTGACGTCCATCTTATAGACATAGGCCTTGCGGCCCGCGGCCTCGATCTCGCCCCTGGTCACGTCGAGTTCCGCCGCCTGCGACGGCAGATCGGTGATGGCGACATCGAAGCCGGCTTCGGCAAGCCCCTTCGCGAGCGCCCTGCCGATGCCGCGGCTGGCGCCGGTGACGAGAGCCGTCTTGCCCTTGGCTTCAGGAAGAATGGTCATGCTGCTTCCACCTTTGATGTCTTGACCGGAAGCGAATTCATCGCCGCGACCGTGTCGTCGAATGAAACGAGTTTGCCGTCGGAACCGAGCCCCATCGCCACCTTGGCGGCGACCGCGCTGGCAAAACGCGCGGACTGCCTGAGGTCCCAACCTCTGACGACGCCGACGATGATGCCCGCCGTGAAGGAATCGCCGCAGCCCGTTGTGTCGAAGACCTCGGCCTCGAAGGCCGGCAGATGGAAATCTTCGCCATGTTCGGGCGAGACATGAACGCCGTCGGCGCCCAGCGTGATGATGCAGTTCTTCACGCCTCTCGCCTTGAAGAAGGCCGCGACGCGGGCCGGATCGCGGTCATACGCCATTTCGCCGGCTTCGTCGATGCTGGGCACGAAATAGTCGATGTAAGGAAGGCACGGCTCGACCAGCTTCCACGTCTCGGGCGTCGCCTGGATGAGATCGAAGGTGGTGACGCGTCCAAGCTCCTTGGCGCGCTTCAACAGCCTGACGGTCGGTTCGCCATCGAAGCGCTTCAGGAGCCCGGTGCCGCCGACATGGACGACGGTCGCATCGAGCGCGGCATCGAGATCGGCATCGGCGACCTCGAACAAGGTGGCAGTGCCCGGCACATGCAATGCCGGCCGCTCGCCGTTCGGCCGCACCGGCAGGATGGTGGACGAGGTCTGGACGCTGCCGTCGCGGCGAACGAGGCTCGTCTCCAGGCCGTATTTCTTCAGCTTGGCGAGAAACCAGTCGCCCATGTCGTCGGTGCCGAGCGTGGTGACGGCCCTGGTCTTCAGGCCCAGGAT
>NZ_RZRY01000244.1:0-8595 GCF_003998035.1 Mesorhizobium sp. M2A.F.Ca.ET.039.01.1.1
CGAGAAACGCGAGGCGACATACTGGCCGACAAAGCCATGCGAGGTGGCGAGAACCAGGCCACCCAGGCCGGCGCTGGCGCTGCTGCCCGAGGAATTGGTGACGCCCTTGACGGCCAATGCGGCCGCTTCGGCGGCAAGAGCTGCCTCCTTCAACTGGTCGGCCGGCACCTCGGTCGGATCGAAAAGGTCGAGATCGCGCAAATTGCGGGCAAGCAGGGCGGGATCGGCGAGGCCCTGGAACGGATCCTCGGGCGAGACTTTGGCCATGGCGACGGCGCGCTCGGCAAGCGATTTCGGATCGGAAGCGGCGGTCGCCGAGACGCTCGCCACGCGCTGGCCGACGAAGACGCGCAGCGACACATCCTCGCTCTCCGACGATTCGGTGCCCTCGACCTTGCCCAGCCGCACCGACACGCCGGCAGAGCGGCCGCGCACCGCCACCGCGTCGGCCGCGTCGGCGCCGGCACGCCTGGCGGCCTCGACGAGCGCCGTCACGCGATCGGTCAATTTCGCTGCGTCGAGCTTATCGGTCATAAGGTTGTTCCTGTTTGTTCATGCAATCTGTCAGGGCCATGCACTTTGTCACCCCCTGCGGCACCTGTCGCATCGTCTTGTGCATGCCAAAGCGCCAGCTGTCGCACCATCTATTGTTCCACCCACGCTAGTGCAATGGCGGATGCGGCAATCTCAAGGCAATCGCGGTGGTTAGTGTGGGATGCGCAGGGTCGAAAAGGGCGTGCTATCCGGCCACCGGCGCCCAGATCACGTCCTCGATCCTCGTTGCCCCCGTCGCCAGCATCACCAGCCGGTCGAAGCCCAGCGCCGAGCCGCTTGCCTGCGGCATGATGGCCAAGGCCGCCAGGAAATCCTCGTCCAGCGGATAGCGCTCGCCATAGACGCGCTCCTTCTCGTCCATCTCGGCGAGGAAGCGGCGGCGCTGCTCTGCCGGGTCGGTAAGCTCGCCGAAGGCGTTGGCGAGCTCGACGCCGCAGCAATAAAGCTCGAAGCGCTCGGCAACGCGCGGATCCTCGGCGCTCGGGCGGGCAAGTGCCGCTTCCGAAATCGGATAGCCGTAAAGGATGGTGGCCCGCCCCCGCCCCAGCGCCGGTTCGATCTTCTCCACCATCACCCGGCTGAACAGATCGGCCCAATTGTCGTCGGGCGCGGTGCGCAGGCCAGCCTTGACCAGCGCGGCATGAAGTCCGTCGCGATCCGTGCTTCCGTCAGCCCCGACGGTCGCCAGAAGATCGATGCCGGCATATCGAGTGAAAGCCTCTGCCACACTCAGCAGCTCCGGCTCGGCGAAGGGGTCGGCCTCACGTCCGCGAAAACGGAAACGCCTGGAGCCGGCCTTCTCCGCGGCGAGCGCCAGGAATTCGGCGCAGTCGTCCATCAGGCGCTCGTAAGTTTCGCCGATGCGGTACCATTCGAGCATGGTGAATTCGGGATGATGCAGCGGCCCGCGCTCGCGGTTGCGCCAGACTGGGCCGAGGCTGAAGATGCGCTCCTCGCCGGCGGCGAGCAGCTTCTTGCAGGCGAATTCGGGCGAGGTGTGGAGATAGAGCGGGTGGCGCGATGCGTCGGGGCCGAACGCCTCGGTGGCGAAGGCGGAAAGGTGTGCCTCGTTGCCCGGCGAAACCTGCAGCGCCGAGGTCGTCACCTCGATGAAATCGCGTGTCGAGAACCAGCCGCGAAGCGCGGCGGCAATTGCGTTGCGCGCCATCAGCCGGGGCCGGCGGTCGGCATGGATATCAGGCATCCACCAGGGCGAAGCGGCGGTCATGGGCAGGAAAATCGCGCGGAAGACTGGCGGTTCGGCGCAAGATGCGCTAGGGCGCACGCGATGGCCGCCGTCGCCGCTTCGCGGAAATCGACGCTTGCAGGCCGAAAAACTCGAACAGGATCGAATATCGTGGTCAAGGTCATCGCCAGCTCCTTACGCAAAGGCAACGTCGTCGATAAGGACGGCAAGCTCTATGTCATCCTCTTTGCCGAAAACATCCACCCTGGCAAGGGCACGCCGGTGACGCAGCTCGACATGCGCCGTATCGGCGACGGGGTGAAGGTCTCGGAACGTTACCGCACGACCGAAATGGTCGAGCGCGCCTATGTCGAGGAGCGCGAGCACACCTTCCTCTATTCCGACGGCGAAGGCTTTCACTTCATGAACCCGGAAAGCTACGACCAGGTCGTGGCTTCGGAAGCCGTGGTCGGCGACTTTGCGCCCTATCTGCAGGAAGGCATGGCCGTTCAGCTCGCCCAGTTCAACGGCGTGCCGATCTCGCTGACGCTGCCCCAGCGCGCCACCTTCGAGGTGGTCGAGACCGAGCCGGTCACCAAGGGCCAGACGGCGTCTTCCTCCTATAAGCCGGCCGTGCTCTCCAACGGCGTGCGCACCGCCGTGCCGCCGCACATCTCCGCCGGCACGCGCATCGTGGTGATGACCGCAGACGGGTCATACGTCGAGCGCGCCAAGGACTGAGGGCTCACGGGCAACGCGGAGCATTTCACGGAAACGGCGAACCGCTCCGCCTTCTTGGTTTCGAGGCAAATTAGGACCCACAGGCTCCGGCGCGGGCCTTTGTGGGCGTTCTCCGCTGGAAGTTCGGCTGAACTACTGTCCCGAAGGCGACGATATCAGCACATATCCGCGGGTTTTGTTCTCATTGTCGCTGTCGACCGTGCTCATCGCTCCGAACAGGTCGGCCGTCGTCACCCATACCGGCGGATATTTGTAGCGGGCGACATCGAGGATCAGGAAGCGGTCCGCTTTCTCGTCGTAAGCGGCCAGTGGCGATATATGCCCGCCTTTCTCCTGGCCCATCGCCTTGCGCAGATAGTTGACGATGACGAAGTGCCCGGGCTTGGCAAGGAACGAACTGGCCTGGATGCGGAACTGCTCGAGGCTGGCATCCGAAGCATGGCGGACCTCGGCCTTGATCGGCTGGGTGGAAAGAATGGCCCCGATTTGGTCGAGCGTCATTCCCTGCTTGTCGAGGACCTGACGAGGAAGAATGGTTTCCGTGCGCTCGTTCAGGACATTATCCTGCGTGAACGTCTTGTAAGGTTCGTATTCGGGCACCGAAGGCGCCGGAACGTTGAGCGCGTTCAACACCATGACGATGCTGGCCACGCCGCAATAGGCCTGCGTCTTTTGCGTGAGAAAGTTGCTCGCGAGGGGGAAATAGGCTTCCTTCGCCATGCTCTCGGCAAGAAAGCCTTCTCCGGCAGGGGAACTGAACCCCGTCAGATTGTCCGGAAGCTTCAGCGTCTCCGAGAAGGCGCTGGGTGCAATCAGAAGAAACGTTAGCAGGAGCGAATAGAAACGCGCAGACATGGTGACCCTCAAGCCTCGTGGAGAAAGCATCGAGGGATGCTATCAGCTTTTGTAAGCCATCGCACGTTGATCTGCCGGCGCGCCCGGGTCAATCAGCCAGCCGCACCATCAGGCGGCCGCCGCCACCGGCAGGCTGGCCGCTTTCCATTCCGGCATCCTGTCCTCGAGGCGGCGCGCGGAACGCCCCAGTTACCGGTTTTGCCATTCTCAAACCCTTTTCCGAAAACTTTCCAAGCGTCTACTATGTGCACATGCACGGGACTCGCATCGCTTTTGGTCCGTTCGTACTCGATCCCGACACCGGGACGCTCCTTAAAGAGCGCATCACGATCGCCGTTGGGAATCGTGGGCTGACGTTGCTTGCCGCGCTTGCGGCACGGCCCGGCGAAATCGTGACCAAGGCTGAGCTGATGGACGCTGCCTGGCCGGGCACCGCCGTTGAGGAAGGCAACCTTACCGTCCAGATCGCGACACTAAGAAAGGTTCTTGGTCCGGCTGACAACGGCGGCGAGTGGATCGCCACTGTGCCTCGCGTCGGCTACCGCTTCACCGGGACGATTGAGCCGGTGGCGAGCACACCCTCCAAACCGATGCCGGCATCCGGCAAACCGTCGATTGCGGTGCTGCCCTTTGCCAATTTGGGCGGCGATCAGGACCAGCAATATCTCAGTGACGGCATAACCGAGGACATAATCACGGAGCTGGCCAGATTTCGCTCCCTCCTCGTCATCGCACGCAACTCGTCTTTTCAGTTTCGCCATCCGGCACCGGACATCGCTGAAGTCCGTCGCAAACTCGGGGTTCGCTACCTCGTCGAAGGCAGCATACGAAAGCTCGGCGATCGCATTCGCATCACCACACAATTGATTGACGCCGCCACCGGCACCCACCTGTGGGCCCAACGGTACGACCGGGCCCTCAACGACATCTTCACATTGCAAGACGAGGTTGCCGCGCTCATCGCCTCAATGGTCGAAGGCCAAACGGAGGCCGACTCGGCAGGACGCTCCAGGCGCAAGCCTCCAGCCGATTGGGATGCATACGACTACTATCTGCAAGGGCGCGCGCTCTTCCATAGATATGAACTGGACAAGTCCGAGCCGCTGTTCGTTCGGTGTGTCGAGCTCGATGCGACATTCGCTCAAGGCCACGCCTTCCTCGCCCAGGCCCTCGTTGGCAGATTTTGGTACGACAACGATCCCCGCACGCTGCAGAACGCCTGGGACTCGGCACGAGCGGCGCTCGCTCTCGACAGGAGTGACGGCGTGTGTCACCAGAGCATGGGGCTGGTGCTTACGCATATGCGCCAGCACAGCGATGCGGGAATGCATTTCGAGCGAGCACGCTCGTTGAACCCGCTCGACGTGAACATAGCAGGGGATTACGCGAGCTGGCTCAATTACGGCGGTCGGGCCGAGACGGCACTCAACGTGCTCGAAAGTGCGCTGCTGCGCGACCCGTTGCCTCCGACATGGTTTTGGGAGGTGAAGGGCAGCTCCCTTTTCCTGCTTGGCAAGTACTCGGAAGCCGTCGGTTCGTATCAGAAGGCCGGAGACCATTTCTTCACTCATGCCTTCCTCGCGGCGACTTACGCGCATTTGGGCGAGATGGAGAAGGCGCGCGCTGAAGTCGAGGAAACACTGGTGAGGAAACACGACGTGACTGTTCGGCTGATTTCAGGTCTCCCGTTCGCCGACCCGGTCGCTCTCGAGCTTTTCACATCAGGCTTCAGAAAGGCCGGTTTTCCAGTGTGAACGCCACCGCCGTCGCGCTCGGCCTCAAGGCCAACTGGAAGCAGTTTTCGCTGCTGGTGCTGATCAACGCCTTCGTTGGCGGGATGGTGGGCATCGAGCGGACCGTCGTGCCGCTGATCGGCGCGGAGGAATTCGGCGTCGCTTCCAGCACGCTTATCGTCTCCTTCATCGTCAGCTTCGGCGTGGTCAAGGCCTGCGCCAACCTCGTCTCCGGCCAGCTTGCCGACACATGGGGCCGCAAGCGCGTGCTGGTCCTCGGCTGGCTGTTCGGCCTGCCGGTGCCCTTCATCATCATCTGGGCTCCGAACTGGGGCTGGATCGTGGCCGCCAACGCGCTGCTCGGCATCAACCAAGGGCTCGCCTGGTCGATGACGGTGATCATGAAGGTCGATCTGGTCGGGCCGAAATCGCGGGGACTGGCCGTCGGCCTCAACGAGTTCGCCGGCTATCTCGCCGTCGGCATCACCGCCTTCCTCACCGGCTATCTCGCCAGCCGCTACGGGCTGCGGCCAGTGCCGATCTATCTCGGCGTCGTCTACGCGATCCTGGGTGCGGCGCTGTCGATCCTGCTGGTGCGCGACACACGCGGGCATGTGGAGCTGGAACTGGCTAATCACCCAAGACAGTCTTCGCCGCTCAGCTTCCGTGAGATCTTCATGCTGACCTCGTTCGGGGACCGTAACCTGTTCGCCGCCTCCCAGGCCGGCCTGGTGAACAATCTGAATGACGGCATGAGCTGGGGGCTGTTCCCGCTCTTCTTCGTCGCCAACGGGCTGGGGGTCGAGCGCATCGGCATCCTCAAAGCGGTCTATCCGGCGGTGTGGGGCATCCTGCAGGTCGCAACCGGGCCGCTCAGCGACCGGTGGGGCCGCAAGGGCCTGATCGTCGCCGGCATGTGGGTGCAGGCGGCGGGACTTCTCTTGACCGCCATGACGCGCGATTTCGGCTGGTGGCTGCTGGCGAGCCTGCTGCTCGGTCTCGGCACGGCGATGGTCTACCCAAGCCTGATCGCGGCCGTTTCGGACGCCTCGCATCCATCGTGGCGGGCGCGCTCGCTCAGCGTCTACCGCTTCTGGCGCGACCTCGGCTATGCGATCGGCGCGCTGTCCGCCGGCCTGATCGCCGATTTCTTCGGCTTCGCCGCGGCGATTGCGGCCATTGCTGCATTGACGTTCCTGTCGGGCGCGATCGTGGCGGTCTTGATGCGCGAGACGCATGCCGCCGCGCGGTCCCCGTAAGGCGATGGTTAACGCGGGCCCCGAACAAGGTTTCCGTTTACGATATCGTAAGCTTGTTGCTGCGGGGCATTCGTCGGTCCGCTACAATCGCGGCAGTTGAATTTTCCTCGAGATCGCGCATGAGCAGCCCCAACCGCATGCCGTGGGTGGACACGGCAAAAGGCCTTTCCATCATCCTGGTGGTGATGATGTATTCGGCCTACAACACCGGCGAATACACCGGCGGCGTCGGCTTCCTGCATTATGTCATCGGCTTCGCGACGCCCTTCCGCATGCCGGAATTCTTCCTGATCTCGGGCCTGTTCCTGTCGCAGGTGATCGACCGGCCGTGGCGGCGTTATGTCGACCGCCGCGTCGTCCACTATCTCTATTTCTACGTGCTGTGGGCGCTCATCTCGATCGGACTGAAGATCGGCATCTTCAGCCGCGACCCCGCCGGCATGCTGCACGACCTCGCAATGGCCGTCGTCCAGCCCTATGGCGTCTTGTGGTTCATCTACATGCTGGCGGTTTTCGGCATCGTCATCCGCGTTCTGCGCGAATTCAAAGTGCCGCATTGGATCGTCATCTTGGCTGCCGCCGCGCTGCAGATGTGGGCGCCGAAGCCCGACAGCTACGCGCTCGAGCAGTTCGCGGCCTACTTCGTGTTCTTCTATCTCGGCTTCGTGCTCGCGCCGCTGATCTTCCGGCTGGTCGAATGGACGCAGACGCGGCCGGCGGTCGCCGTCGCGGGCCTGCTTGCCTGGGCGCTCGTCAACGGGCTGCTCGTCTATTCGCCGGGCTACGCCATGCAGCCGGTCGGCATGCAGATGGGCCTGGCGGCCTGGCCGCCGCTGCATCTGGCGCTTGCCGTGGCCGGCGCGGTGGCGCTGTGCGTGGCCGGCGGCTTCCTGTCGAAATTCGCTTCCATGGAGTGGCTGCGCTGGCTCGGCGAGCATTCGCTGGTCGTCTATGTCGCCTTCACCATTCCGATGTCGATCTTCCGCGGTGTCATGCTGGCGAGCGGCCTTCTGACCGACACCGGCATGCTGAGCCTAGCTGTGCTGCTTGTCTCGGTCATCAGCCCGGTGGTGCTCTATTTCATCGTCAAGCGCATCGGCTTCGGCGCCTTCCTGTTCGAGCGGCCGGCCTGGGCGCATGTCGACGGGCCGAACGCCGCGAAAGCCTCCAGCAAGCCCATGACGCGGCCGGCGCGCGAAGCGGCCTGACCGCGCCGCCCTTTCGCCAGCCCGTTACTTGGCGCCGTGTCCCGGACGCTTCGCGGCCTTGATCTTGCCGCTGCTGCCGCCGCCACAGAAGAAGCAGCCGCCGCCGTCCGATTCCAGCCCCGACACGCCGGAGGGCATCGCCAGCTCCTGCAGCACGTCGCCCGTGTCGGGATCGACGCGCACCAGGTCGCCCTCCTCGCCCTCCCAGGTGGCGTGCCAGAGCTCGCCGTCTACCCAGGTGACGCCGGTGACGACGCGCTTGGATTCGATCGTGCGGATCACTCTGCCTGTTTCAGGATCGATCTGATGGATCTTATGCGCCCGGTATTCGCCGACCCAGAGCGAACCCTCGGCCCAGGCCATGCCTGAATCGCCGCCATTGCCGGGGGCAGGAATGGTGGCGACGACCTTGCCGATCTTCGGGTCGACCTTGTGGATGCGATCCTCGGCAATCTGGTAGAGATACTCACCATCGAAGGCAGTCCCGGCATGCGAGGCGACATCGATCGTACGCACGATCTTGCCGCTGTCGGGATCGAGCGCGTTCAGCTTGTCGCCACTGGCGAACCAGATATTTTGGCCGTCATAGGTGACGCCATTGACGCGCTCGACGCCGGGGAACGGTCCGTATTCGCGCAGGATCTCGGCAGCGGCTCGTTTCATTTTCAGCCTCCATTCGAACAATGGCCGCAGACTAGTCGGTCGGCAGCGGCCCCGGGAGTAACAACACAGTCGGGAATCCGGTCACCGGCGGCATCATCCAGCGGCGCGCCCGGCCGCGGCCGACCGGCTGCACCTTATTCTGCGTCGACAGTTCTTCCAGCGCTCGCTGCACGGTGCGCGCGCTGGCGCCAAGCGCGATCGCCAGCGCGGAGCTCGACCAGGCCTCGCCATCGGTCAGGAAGGCAAGCACCGCGCCGTGTTCCTCCTCGACAGGCGGCGCCAGCACGACGACGTCGGCGGCATTGAGGGGCGTCAGCGCAAACCCGGCGGCGGTCGCATTGATCTCGGCCAAGCCGGCGAGCTCCGCGCGCAGCCGCCCCATCTCGACTCTCAGC
>NZ_RZRY01000245.1:0-8575 GCF_003998035.1 Mesorhizobium sp. M2A.F.Ca.ET.039.01.1.1
GAGAAGGCTGGTCACGAATTTCATTAGGTTCCTCCCTAAGTCGCCTGGTGAAGGTTGCGGAAGCTCAATCTGGATAGGCGCGGCCCAAACGGAACTTTATCAATAAAAAACAGATGCCTTTTTTGATAGAGCATTGCCATGGCCGATGCAAGCGGTGTCTGTTGCCGTTTGTGTGACGCGCGATGGATTTGCCTCCCCCTGCGGCTCCTCATTGGCAGCATGTCGGCGCTTCCGTTCCTCCCTGTGACATGGAACGATAATTTCACATAGCTGTCAATGTGGAATATTCATTCCATAATGAAGTCATGCGACAGTGAAGACCTAGTCGCGCTTCCGCCAATGGCCTTCGGACTAAAGCGTCGCGCCGAGATGCCAGGGAACGAACTCGTTGTCGCCGTAGCCGAACGCCTCGCTCTTGGTCTTGCGGCCGGACGCCGTCTCGATGATCAGCTCGAAGATCTCGCGGCCCATGCCGGCAATGGTCTTCTCGCCCGAGGCGATAACGCCACAATTGACGTCCATGTCCTCTTCCATCTGGTGGTACATGGTCGAGTTGGTGGCGACCTTGATCGACGGCGTCGGCCGGCAGCCGAAGCAAGAACCGCGGCCGGTGGTGAAGACGATGACATTGGCGCCGCCCGCCACCTGGCCGGTGGCCGAGACGGGGTCGTAGCCGGGCGTATCCATGAACACCAGGCCGTGGCCCGAAACCTTCTCGGCATAGCCGAAGACGCCATTCAACGGCGTCTGGCCGCCCTTGGCGACGGCGCCCAGAGATTTTTCCAGGATCGTGGTCAGGCCGCCGCGCTTGTTGCCGGGCGAGGGGTTGTTGTCGATCGAGGCGCCATGCTTGGCGGTATGGTCCTCCCACCATTTCACGAAGCCGTCGAGCTTGGCGGCGATCTCGGGCGAGGCGGCGCGATAGGCGAGCAGGTGCTCGGCGCCGTAGATCTCGGTCGTCTCCGACAGGATGCCGATGCCGCCGACGCCGGCCAGGATGTCGACAGCGGCGCCCAGCGCCGGATTGGCGGTGATGCCCGACATGCCGTCCGAGCCGCCGCATTGCAGGCCGACGACGATCTCGCTGACCGGGATGGGCTCGCGCTTGAGGTGGCCGACTTCCTCGGCGATCTCGGTGAGCACGCCCATCGCCTTCTCGACCGATTTGCGCGAGCCGCCGGCCTCCTGGATGTTGAAATGACGTTTTCCCGCCGCCACACCCTTCTGGCCGTAGAGGGTGAGCTGGTTGACCTCGCAGCCCAGCCCCACCATCATCACGCCGCCGAAATTCGGATGGCGAGCATAGCCCGCGAGCGTGCGGTGCAGAACCATCATGCCGTCACCGGTGCCGCTCATGCCACAGCCCTGGCCGTGGACGATCGGCACGAAGCCGTCGATGCCGGGATATTTTGGCAGAATCGTGCGGTTGGCCTCGTCGGCAATGGCGTGGCAGACGGTGGCCGAACAATTCACGCTGGCGATGATGCCGATGAAGTTGCGCGTGCCGGCGCGCCCGTCGGCGCGGCGGTAGCCCATGAAGGTGCGCTTGCGGTCGGCTTCGGTGGCGTGCTCGGCCTCGCTCGGCGGAACCACCGGCAGGCGGCCGCTCTCGAACACCAGATTGTGCGAATGGACATGCTCGCCGGGCGCGATGTCCTGGGTGGCGCGGCCGATCGCCTGCGCGTATTTCACCACGGCTTCGCCCGCGGTGATCGGCCTGATCGCAACCTTGTGGCCAGGCTCGATCACCGCGATCGCGGTGGCGCCACCCGGCAGCGCCGTGCCGATCTCGATGCGGCCGTTGGCGACCGCGACATTGTCGGCGGGGGAAAGAAGAATGGTGTTTGCGGGGTTCACGAGCGGCTGTCCTGGGTCATCCTGGGAATGCGGGCGGATTGACATGCGCCCGTTTGGGGGTAATGTCTTTTATCGTGAAAAAACAGTTTTGCGTCAATTGTTTTTTCATCACGGGCGGCTGGCGCCCCTTGTTCGATGCGCGACCGCCCGTTTGGCAAGCCGGCGAAAAACGATTCCGCTTTTCGGGGCCGTGCGCTAGGAGACACCGATCATATCGCGCTTTCGGCTGTCCGCCGCGAGCGTTGGGGGATACAGGCATGTCGAAGAGCAACAACGTCTACAAGGACGCGTTCAACCGCTGCCTGCGGCTGCTCGACGAGACCCAAAGCCTGCCGTCCGAGCCGGAACTCGGCACGCTGCTCGGTGTGAGCCGGACCACTGTGCGCAGCATCCTTTCGCGCATGGAAGAGACCGGGCTGATTGCCTGGAACAAGCGTAACAAGACAGTGCTCAGGGGACCGCTGCCGGAGGATTTCTTCCCCGAGGAAGAGACGGACTCGCTGGCCGAGATCATCGAGCGCTCCTTCATGCGCAGGCTGCTTGCCGGCGGCGCCGAGGCCGGCATGCAGATCAACGAACTGGAGCTGGCGCGCGAGATCGGGGTGGGCACCACCAGCGTGCGCGAATTCCTGATCCGGTTCTCGCGCTTCGGGCTCATCGAGAAGCGGCGCAACAGCCACTGGGTGCTGAAGGGTTTCACGCGCGCCTTCGCGCTGGAGCTGACCGAGATCCGCGAGATGTTCGAGCTGCGCTCGGCGGCGGCCTTCGCCGCCCTGCCGGTGGACAGCGCGGTGTGGGCCGATCTCGACCGGCTGGAGGTCGAACATCGCCAGCTTGCCAGCGACATAGCCACGCGCTTCAACGAATTCTCGGAGCTCGACGAGCGTCTCCACCGGCTGATCCACCGCGCCTCGCACAACCGCTTCATCGTCGACTTCTATGACGTGATCGCGATGATCTTCCACTACCACTATCAGTGGAACAAGGCCGAGGAGCGCCAGCGCAACGAGGTCGCGATCCAGGAGCATCTCGCCTATATCGCGGCGCTGAAGTCGCGCGATCCCGCCAAGGTAGACGTCGCCTGCCGCAAGCACCTGAAGTCGGCGCGCCAGACGCTGCTGAGCTCGATTCCCGAGGGACGGCAGGCGCAGCCCGCCGACGGTACGTTGTCAGGCACATTTGCCCGGGCATGAACGGGTATCGCGCCGCGTTGCCGCAGCGCGGTTTTGCCGATTTTCCCGCCTTATCGTCCGTGTTACGGTCGATCGAATTTCCGGGAGAGGCTTTGCGTTGCATATCCGGCTGAGACGATGGAGCATGCCGGCCGCGTTCGTTGCGGCGCTGCTCCTGTTGCTTCAGTCCTCTCTCGGCGCTTTCGCCTTCGGCGGGCCGTCGCAGCTCGATGCCTTCGGCAACGTCATCTGCACGCATGAAGGGGCCATAAAACTCCCCGGCGGCGATCCGCACCAGCAGCATATGCCGGCCTGCTGCTCGCTCGGCTGCAGCATGGTTTCGCCAGCGCATCTGCCGCCGCCGGAAGCAGGCGCGGTGGCCGGAACCGGGCTTTTCGAGGCGGTCACCTTCCAGCTTCCGGCCTTCCGGCATCAGGATTTCGCCCGCGACCGTTCTCCGGCCAATCCGCGCGCGCCGCCGGCAATAGTCTGATCCGCGGAATCCTCCGCGGGCCCGTTCATCAAAGATCACTGTTCGCGGCCGCAAAACGGCGCGATTCTCATATTCATGGAGCAACCATGTCCAAGCTTCTTTTCAAGGCGCAAACCTTCGGCCTTCGCGGCGCGCCGTTCCTTTTCCAGCAGCGCATTGGCCTTGCCGTGCTCAGCCTTCTGCTTCTCCTGGCTTGCGTTCCCTTCGCCATCGCACATGAATTCAAGGTCGGCGACCTCGAGATCGAGCATCCCTGGTCGCGGGCGACGCCGCCCGGCGCCAAGGTGGCCGGCGGCTATTTCACCGTGGTCAACAAGGGCAGCGCGCCCGACCGGCTGCTGTCGATTTCCTCCGACATCTCCGACAAAGTCGAGCTGCATGAGATGGGCGTCAAGGACGGCGTTATGACCATGCGGCCGGTCGAGGGCGGGCTGGAGATCCCGGCCGGCGGCAAGGTCGCGCTGAAGCCCGGCGCCTACCATCTGATGTTCACCGGCTTGAAGCGGCAGCCGAAGCAGGGCGAGAAATTCCCGGCGACGCTGACCTTCGAGAAGGCCGGCAGCGTCAAGGTCGAGTTTGCCGTCGAAGGCATGGGCGAGACCGGCAGTGGCGACATGGACATGGACCACGCCGAATAATCCGCCAAATCGAAATCAGAGGGACAATTCATGATGAAGTATCTTCTGGCGGCGGGCGTGCTTTGCGCGCTCGGAACCAATGCCGCGCTCGCCCATATCACGCTGGAAACGCAGGAAGCGGCTGTCGGCTCCACCTACAAAGCAGTCTTGCGCGTGCCGCATGGCTGCGAGGGCAAGGCGACGACGGCCGTGCGCGTGCAGATCCCCGAAGGCGTCATCGCGGTGAAGCCGATGCCCAAGCCCGGCTGGACGCTGCAGATCAAGAAGGGCAAATACGAGAAATCCTACCAGCTCTATGGCGAGACGCTGACCACCGGCGTGAAGGAAGTGGACTGGAGCGGCGGCAATTTGCCGGACGAATTCTATGACGAATTCGTCTTCCGCGCCTCGCTGGCGGCCGACCTGCCGGCCGGCCAGATGCTCTATTTCCCGGTGGTGCAGGAATGCGGCGACGCCACCGACCGCTGGATCGAGATCCCGGCGGCGGGCCAGGATGAGGACGCCTTGGAAAGTCCGGCGCCCGGCATCAAACTACTGCCGAAGAGATGATCTTTATTGGCGCGCTCCATCGGGGCGCGCCACCATTTCCTGTAAGACGGCATGAACGCAGCACAATCTTCCCCGACGATGCGCCTGCATACCGGCCCGATTGCCTGGCTGGTGGCACTGCTCGTGGCGATGGCGGTGTTGGCCATGCCCGGGCGAGCCTTCGCGCATGCGGCGCTGGTCGCGACAGATCCTGCCGACGGCGCCTTGCTGGAGCAAAGCCCGGCGCAGTTTTCGCTGATCTTCAGCGAGCCCGTCTCGCCGCTGGTGCTCACTCTTGTGCGGCCGGACGGCTCGCAGCTTGCTTTGACATCCTTCCGTCTCAACGACCAGACGGTCGAGATCGACAATCCCGAAACGCTTAAATACGGCACGCATGTTTTGAGTTGGCGGGTGGTGTCGGTCGACGGCCATCCGGTCGGCGGTTCGGCGCTGTTTTCCATCGCCGCGCCAAGCGCGGCACCGACCGCGGGCGAAGCCGTGGACTGGACGCTGCGCGCGGCGATCTGGGCCGCTAGGTTGTTTTTCTATGCCGGCCTCTTCCTCGGCGTCGGCGGCGCGTTCGCTCTCGCCTTGCTGGCCGGGGACGTGCGCCGCGGCCGGCGCTTTGTCGCCGCGGCCCTCATTTTCGGCCTCGCCGGCGCGCCGGTGTCGCTTGGGCTGCAAGGACTGGATGGGCTTGGCGCCCCGCTCGCGCGCTTTGCAGCGCCGGCCGTCTGGAAGACCGCGCTGGAGACGAACTATGTCTGGACCGTGCTGATCGGCCTGATCGCTCTTGGTCTCGCTTTGCTGTCGCTTGCCGGGCCGTCGGGTCTTCGCAAGCCGTCGGCAGGCGCAGCACTGCTTTGTGTCGGCGGCGCTCTTGCCGCCAGCGGCCACGCCAGCGCCGCCGAACCGCAATGGCTGACGCGGCCGCTGGTGTTCCTGCATGGCACTGCAATCGCCTTCTGGGCCGGCGCGCTGGCACCGCTCGGCCTGGCATTGCGGCGGGAGCCGGCGGAAGCAAAAGTCTTTCTGCGGCGCTTCTCCCGGGCGATCCTGCCGGTCGTCATCCTGCTTGCCGCAAGCGGCATCGTGCTTGGAGTCATCCAGGTGCAAGAGCCGGCTGCGCTGGTCCACACCGCCTATGGCCGCCTGCTGCTGCTCAAGCTGGCGCTGCTGCTCTTCCTGTTCACGCTAGCCGCGGTCAATCGCTGGACGTTGACGGCGCCCGCCGAGGCCGGTGACACGGAAGTGCAGCGACGGCTGGTGCGCTCGATCGGCATCGAGGTGGTGATTGTGCTCGCGATCTTCGGCGTCGCCGCCGGCTGGCGCTTCACCCCGCCGCCGCGCGCGCTGGCGATCGCCGCGGCGCAGCCGGTGTCGATCCATATCCACACGCTGGAAGCTATGGCCGATCTCAGCATCACGCCTGGACATGCGGGCGCGGTCGCGGCGTCGATGGTGATTATGACCGGTGATTTCGGACCGCTCGACGCCAAGCAGGTGACGCTGGTGCTGTCGAAGCCGGATTCCGGCATCGAGCCGATCAAGCGGCCGGCGAGGAAACCCGGCGACGGCACCTGGCGCGTCGATAATCTCGTCATTCCGCTGCCCGGCCGATGGAACGCCCGGCTCGATATCCTCGTTTCGGATTTCGAGGCGGTAAAAATCGAGGCGCCGATCGACATCCGATCCGATTGAGATCCAGTCCATATAGAATACGGCGAGGCGGTTGACGGCGCCGCCAAGGCCCGTCATTCATCTTGCGAAACAGTGGGCATCGCGCGGAACGCGGCCACAACAAGCATTCGAAAGCAGGGAAGAAACGATGGAAAAAGCCGAAATCGGCCTGATCGGCCTTGGCACGATGGGCTCCAACCTGGCGCTCAACATCGCCGAGCACGGGCACCGCATCGCCGTCTTCAACCGCACGCCGTCGCGCACCGACGCCTTTGTCGAGAGCGCCGGTCCGCTGAAGGACATGGTCGTTCCCTGCTACAGCCTGGAGGAGCTTGCCGCGGCGATCCGGCCGCCGCGGCCGATCATCATCATGGTGCTGGCCGGCAAGCCGGTCGACGAGCAGATCGCGGCACTGCGCGGCGTGCTCTCCGACAAGGACATCGTCATTGATGCCGGCAACGCCAATTTCCGCGACACAATGCGCCGCTTCTCGGAACTCTCCGGCTCGGGCCTGACCTTCATCGGCATGGGTGTGTCCGGTGGCGAGGAAGGCGCCCGCCATGGGCCCTCGATTATGGTCGGCGGCACTGAAGAATCCTGGAAGCGCGTCGAGAAGGTGCTGACCGCAATCTCGGCCAAGTTCAAGGACGAGCCTTGCGCGGCTTGGCTCGGGCACGACGGCGCCGGCCATTTCGTGAAGACCATCCACAACGGCATCGAATATGCCGACATGCAGATGATCGCCGAGATCTACGGCATATTGCGCGACGGGCTCGGCATGGCGCCCAAGGAGATCGGCAAGGTGTTCGAGGAATGGAACAAGGGCCGGCTCAACTCCTACCTGATCGAGATCACCGCCAAGGTGCTGGCCGCCGACGATCCCAAGACCGGCAAGCCGGTGGTCGATATCATCCTCGACCGCGCCGGGCAGAAGGGCACCGGTAAATGGTCGGTCATCGAGGCGCAGCAGCTCGGCATTCCGGCCACCGCCATCGAGGCGGCGGTCGCGGCGCGCGTGCAGTCCTCGATCAAGGACGAGCGGCAGGCGGCTGAAAAGGCTTATGGCGATATCGGCGTCGAGAAGATCGCCGGCGACAAGGCCGCGCTGCTCAAGGATCTGGAGTTGGCGCTGTTCGCCGGCAAGATCGCGGCTTACGCGCAAGGGTTCGCGGTGATGAGCGGCGCATCCAAGGAGTTCAACTGGAACCTGCCGATGCCGACCATTGCCAAGATCTGGCGCGCCGGCTGCATCATCCGCTCGCAGATGCTGGACACGATGGCCGAGGCCTTCGGCTCGGGCAGCGCGTCCACCAACCTCCTGATGGCGCCGGCCTTCATCGCGATGATGAAGGAAGCGCATCCGTCGCTTCGGCGTATCGTGGCCAGGGCGTCCGAGGCCGGCTCGCCGGTGCCGGCGCTGTCTTCGGCGCTGGCCTATTTCGACAGCTATCGCCAAGGACGCGGCACGTCGAACCTCATCCAGGCGCAACGCGACTTCTTCGGCGCGCATGGTTTTGAGCGCATCGGCGAGCAGGGCGCCTTCCATGGCCCGTGGGGGAGCGGCGCGGGGCACTAACCCCGATAGGGCAGGACCTCACTCGGCTTGCTCAGCGACTGCAGTGAGCCGGGTTCCTTGCCTGCAATCCAGCCAAGCACGGCGCGGGCGAGCTCGTAGCCGGCCAGCCGGAAATCCTCGTTGACGACGAGCAGCTCCCGTCGAAATAGGTGCAGCACCTCCGAGGACTGTTTCGACACCACGTCGACATCGCGGCCGAGCTTCAGGCCGGCATCCTCGATGCCAGCGACGACGGCGAGCGTTGCCGCGGCGGCGCTGCTGATGATGCCGTCCGGGCGGTCGTCTCGGCGCATGAGCTGGGCGGTGCGCATCCTGATCTGCTCAATCGTATGGTCGATCGAGACGGTGTTGAAGGGCACCTCCGAGGCGCCGACCTCGCTCAGCGCATCTGCAAAGCCGTTCACCGTATAGCGGAAATAGGTGAGGCCAACCGGGGGCGTCACGAGGGCAAGCCGGTTGCGGCCTTTGGCGGCGAGCGCGCGAACGGCTTCGCCGGCAAAGGCGTAATTGTCGAAGTCGTGATAGGGATGCACCAGCCCCATGTCGGTGCGGCCATGCGTGGCGAAGGGAACGCCGTGCTCCAGCATGTAGCGCGCCCGCGGATCGTTGGGCTGCGTGCGCGATATGATGA
>NZ_RZRY01000246.1:0-8468 GCF_003998035.1 Mesorhizobium sp. M2A.F.Ca.ET.039.01.1.1
CTTCCCGGTAGCAGTCTGGGGCACGCCCGGAAGCTCGATGCGCTGCGCGCC
Source organism: Mesorhizobium sp. M2A.F.Ca.ET.039.01.1.1 (assembly GCF_003998035.1). Classification (NCBI taxonomy): domain Bacteria; kingdom Pseudomonadati; phylum Pseudomonadota; class Alphaproteobacteria; order Hyphomicrobiales; family Phyllobacteriaceae; genus Mesorhizobium; species Mesorhizobium sp. M2A.F.Ca.ET.039.01.1.1. Next base: position 52 of record NZ_RZRY01000246.1, read on the forward strand.
GAGCTTCGCCGTCCTGCCTTCCAGCGCGACCGGCAGCACGTTCATGCCCGGCGAGCCGATGAAATAACCGACGAAAGTGTGGCGCGGCCGCTCGAAGAGTTCGGCCGGCGTGCCGATCTGCACGATCTCGCCGTCATACATGACCACGACGCGGTCGGCGAAGGTCAGCGCTTCGGTCTGGTCATGCGTGACATAGACCATGGTGTAGCCGAAGCGGCGATGCAGTTGCTTCAATTGCGAACGCAGCACCCACTTCATGTGCGGGTCGATCACGGTCAGCGGCTCGTCGAACAGGATGGCGTTGACGTCCGAGCGAACCAGGCCTCGGCCGAGCGATATCTTCTGCTTCTGGTCGGCGGTGAGCCCGCGCGCCTTCTTCTTCGCCAGCGAAGCGAGATCGATCATGTCGAGCGTCTCGCGCACCTTGCGGTCGACGTCCGCCTCCGGCACGCGACGGTTGCGCAGCGGGAAGGCCAGATTGTCGTAGACGGTCATGGTGTCGTAGATGACCGGGAACTGGAACACCTGCGCGATGTTGCGCTCCTGCGTCGACAGATTGGTGATGTCCCTGCCATTGAACAAAAGCTGGCCGTGCGAGGGATGCAGCAATCCCGAAATGATGTTGAGCAAGGTGGTCTTGCCGCAGCCCGACGGCCCAAGCAGCGCATAGGCGCCGCTATCCTCGAAGGTGTGATGCACCTCCTTCAGCGCGAAATCCGAATCCTTCCGTGGGTTGGGCAGGTAGGAGTGGCGGATATGATTGACGTCGATGCGCGCCATCTGATCCTCCTCAGGCTGCCAGCTTCGACGCCGTCACGGCGCGGCCGTTGTGGTCGAACACCAGGATGTGGCGCGGGTCGATGAACACCTCGACCTCGTCGTCCGTCTCGAAGTCGAGAATGCCATGCGCAAGCATCACCCAGCGCGCATCGGCGAAGTCGAGATGGACGAAGCTTTCCGAGCCGGTGATCTCGGTGATGGTGACCTTGGCACGCACCGGTACCGCGCTGGCGTTCGGCCGCTCCAGCGACAAATGATGAGGTTGGAAGCCGATCGTGTAGCTGGCGTCCGCAATGCCGGCGAGTTCCGGCGGCACCGGCAGCTTGACGCCGCCTTCGAGCAGGAAGTCCGCGCCCTTTTTGGAGAGCACGATGGTGTTGAGCGGCGGGTCGGCGAAGGTCCTTGCCGTCACCAGGTCGACCGGCTTGCGGAAAACCTCGACGGTCGGTCCGAATTGCGTGACGCGGCCCTCCGAAAGTGTCGCCGTGTTGCCGCCCAGCAAAAGCGCCTCGTGCGGTTCGGTGGTGGCATAGACGAAGATCGTGCCCGCGGCGGCGAAAATCTTCGGCAATTCGGCGCGCAATTCCTCGCGCAGCTTGTAGTCGAGATTGGCGAGAGGCTCGTCGAGCAGCACCAGGCTGGCGTTCTTGACGATGGCGCGCGCAAGCGCCGTGCGCTGCTGCTGGCCGCCCGAGAGGTTGAGCGGGGTGCGGTCGAGGTAAGGCGTGAGCTTGAGAAGCGCGGCGGCATTGCGCACTTCCTTGTCGATCCTTGCCTGGTCCACGCCTGCAACCCTGAGCGGCGAAGCGATGTTCTCGTAAACCGTCATCGCCGGGTAGTTGATGAACTGCTGGTAGACCATGGCGACGTTGCGCTTCTGCACTGGCTGTCCGGTAACGTCCTTCCCGTCGAACCAGACCGAGCCGGACGTCGGCGCGTCGAGACCCGCCATCAGCCGCATCAGGCTGGTCTTGCCGGAAAGCGTCGGTCCCAGCAGAACATTCAGCGAGCCGTGCTGAAGCGTCAGCGACACGTCGCGGATATGCTCCTGCGCACCGATCGTCTTCGTCACGTTCCTCAGTTCCAGCATCACGCCTCCTCCCGGCCTTGCGCTTCAGCAGTCGATCGTCATTCCGCCGCCGCGACGTGACGGCTGCTCAGCCCTCGCATGAATTCTTCCAGTGCCGCCGTCTGCTCGCGGCTGAAATGCAGGCCGCGCTTGGTGCGGCGCCACAGCACGTCATCGGCGGTGACCGCCCATTCGTTCTCGGCGAGATAGCGAACCTCCACCTCGAAAAGATCGGCGCCGAAATTGCGGCCAAGATCGGCATTCGACTTGGCGAGCCCGAGCAGCTTCTCCGCGCGCGTGCCGTAGAGCCGCGTAAACCGGCGCGCCAGCCTCTGGTCAAGGAACGGATAGGTTTTTTTCAGCCTGGCGACCTGCGCGTCGAAACCGGTGGCGGGAAAATCACCACCCGGCAGCGGCGCGTCATGCGTCCAAGGCTTGCCGCGCTTGCCGAGAAAGCCTTCGATCTTCTCAAGCATCGATTCCGCAAGCCGACGGAAGGTCGTGATCTTGCCGCCGAAGGCGTTGACAAGCGGGGCAACGCCCTCCCCGCCATCGGCCTTCAGCACATAATCGCGCGTCGCTTCCTGCGCCTTGGAAGCGCCGTCGTCATAGAGCGGACGCACCGCCGAATAGGTCCAGACGATGTCGGAGCGCTTCACGGCTACCGCGAAATATTCGCTTGCCGCAGCGCACAGATAGTCGATCTCAGCGTCGGAGATCTTCACATCGTGCGGGTCGCCTGGATAGTCGCGGTCGGTTGTCCCGATCAGCGTGAATTCTTCCTCGTAGGGAATGGCGAAGATGATGCGGCCGTCCTTGTTCTGGAAGAAATAGGCGCGCGGATCGTCGAACTTCTTGGCGACGACGATGTGGCTGCCTTGGACAAGACGGACATTATGGACTTCGTTCTGGCCGACGGCTGTCTGCAGAACGTGATCGACCCACGGGCCGGCGGCGTTGACGAGAAGCCGCGCGCGAACCTCTTCGGTGTCGCCGGTCAGCACGTTCTGCACCTTGACGGTCCATATTGAGGCGTCGCGGCGCGCGCTGACGACCTTGGTGCGGGTGCGGATGATGGCGCCCCGGTCGGCGGCGTCACGAGCGTTCAGCGCCACCAGACGAGCGTCATTGACCCAACCATCCGAATATTCGAAAGCCTTGCGGAACAATGGCTTGAGCGGCTTGCCTGCCGGATCGCTCGCCATGTCCAGCGTCTTCGTCGCAGGCAGCAGCTTGCGCCCGCCGATGTGATCGTAGAGGAACAGCCCGAGCCGGATCAGCCAGGCGGGCCTCAGGCCCTTGGCATAAGGCAGGACGAAGCGCATCGGCCAGATGATGTGCGGCGCGTTCTTCCACAGAACCTCGCGCTCCATCAGCGCTTCGCGCACCAGCCGGAACTCGTAGAATTCAAGATAGCGAAGCCCGCCATGGATAAGCTTGGTCGAGCCGGAGGACGTCCCGCTCGCCAGATCGTTCATCTCGGCAAGGTAAACCGAAAATCCGCGGCCAACGGCGTCGCGGGCGATACCGCAGCCATTGATGCCGCCGCCGATGACGAAAATGTCATGGATCGGGGATGTGTCCAAAAGTTCCTCCAACGATTTCGCATTGCACCATTTTTGTGTTTTACGAAACCGTGACGGAATTATTTCGAACTCAAAGCGAATGTCAAACGAAATTTCATCGCTGCGTGAAACAGCCATGAAGCACCGCTATTCGAGCGCCGTCTCGATCAGCCGGACCTCGGTCTCCTCGCAAATCCGGCGAATCGAGGGGATGTCGCAACGATCGGTGATGAAGGTATTCACCTGCGAAAGGTGGCCGATCCGGACCGGCGCCGTGCGCTCGAACTTGGTCCGGTCGGAGACCAGGATGACGTGGCGCGCATTGGCTATGATCGCCTGCGCCACCTTCACCTCGCGGAAATCGAAGTCGAGCAGCGCGCCATCATGATCGATGGCCGAGGCGCCGATGACGGCATAATCGACTTTGAACTGGCGGATGAAATCGACGGCCGCTTCGCCGACGACACCACCGTCGGAACCGCGCACCACGCCGCCGGCGATCACCACCTCGATCGTAGGATAGATGCGCATCCTATTGGCAACATTGATGTTATTGGTGATGACCATCAGCCCGTTATGGTCGAGAAGCGCCTTGCTGACTGCCTCGGTGGTGGTGCCGATATTGATGAACAGCGAAGCATTGTCCGGGATCAACCGCGCCGCCGCGCCGCCGATCGCCTCCTTCTCGTCGGCCGCGATCTTGCGCCGCGCCTCGTATTCCATGTTCTCGATGCCGGACGGGAACAGCGCGCCGCCATGGATGCGGGTGAGCAGCCGCTGATCGCACAGATCGTTGAGGTCCTTGCGGATGGTCTGCGGCGTCACATTGAAATGCGTCGCCAGATCCTCGACCAGAACCCGGCCGTGGTCTTTCGCCATCTGGATGATTTCGGCGTGGCGTGGCGAAAGAAACATCCGGGCGTCCCTCCATTTTCGTTTTTCTCCTCTATATCGGAAAACGAAAGCGAAGAAAAGGTATAAGCCGGCTAACGAAAATCATCTGATTGCAAAAGGCAAACCAGCGCGGAACGCGTCCACCCGCCTCAGGACGGGCGGCGGGCAATCTCGGTTATGACGTCGAACGCGGCGGCAACATCGGCCGCCGTCGACTCGAACTGCCCCGCCTGAAAGCGGATCGCCACGCGCCCCTCCACCCGCGTTTGCGTCAGGTAAATGCGGCCGTCGGTGTTGATGGCGTTGACCAAGCGCAGATTGTGCTCGTCCGGATTGGTACCCGATGGCGCTTTGTGCCGGAATGAGAACAGCGACAGCATCGGCTCGCTGACGAGCTCGAAATCCACTTCCCTGGCGAGCCGCGCTGCCAGTCCTTCGCTCCAGGCGACATGATTGCGAATCATGGCGCGCAAGCCCTCGAGGCCATAGGCCCGCAGCAGGAACCAGAGTTTCAGCGCGCGGAAACGACGCCCGAGCGGCACCGACCATTCCGAATAGTTGATGATGCCGTCGTGCCCCAACGTCTTCAAAAACTCCGGCTTTATGGCCAGCGTGCGCACCAGGTCTTCCGGCTGGCGAATAAACTGGATCGAGCAGTCGAACTGCGCACCGAGCCACTTATGCGGATTGAAGACGATGGAATCGGCGCCTTCGACGCCTGCCCAGAAATGCCGGTATTCCGGGCAGATCATCGCCGATCCGGCCCAGGCGGCGTCGACATGCAGGTAAAGCCCGTGCCGCTCCGCGACCGCGGCCACCGCGGCTATGTCGTCGGTGCCGCCAATGCTGGTGCCGCCGACGCAAGCGATGATGCCTGCGGGCAGCAAGCCGGCCGCGCGATCGGCGACGATTGCGGCCTCAAGCGCGGCCGGATCCATGGCGCGAAAACGTCCTGAGACCGGGATGCGGACGAGGTTCTCCTCGCCGATGCCTGAGACCCAGATGGCGCGGTCGATCGAGGTATGGACCTGGTCGGAGGAATAGACGCGCAGCTTGCCCTGCCCGGCCAGCCCCTTTTTGTTGCCCTGCCAGTCGAGCGCCCGCTCGCGCATGGTGAGCACCGCCGCAAGCGTCGCCGACGAGGCTGAATCCTGGATGACGCCGGAAAGGCCCTCGGGTAGGCCAAGCGCTTGGCGCATCCAGTCGACGATGCGCGTCTCGAGCTCGGTCGCCGCCGGCGAGGTCTGCCACAGCATGCATTGCGCGGCCATCGCCGAGACCAGATACTCCGCCACGACCGAGACCGGCGCCGCATTGGCGGGGAAATAGGCGAAGAAGCGCGGATGCTGCCAATGCGTCATGCCCGGCACGATCTTTTCTTCGAAATCGGCGAAGATCCTTTCCATCGGTTCGGCCGTTTCGGGCGGCGAAGCCTCGATGCTCCGGAAGATCTCGCCCGGCGCGATTGCCGGCCGCACCGGACGGTCGCGCAGGCCGGCGCGGTAATCGACGCCCCAGTCGGCCACCCGCCTCGACCAGTCGCGGAATGTCTCGTTGTCCATCTATCCTCCCGACCCCAGCCGCAATGCAGCGGGTAAGCCAGCTAAATGCCCAACCGGCCGCGACGTGCGGACCCTAACCGGGAAAATCCGGCAGGCTGGCAAAGGCCGCCTTCAAGGCGTTCGACCAGCCGTCGGATATGGTGCGGTAATAGGGATCGTCCTGGCCGATGCGCCTATTGAGCCCGACCTTGAAGCTGTCGTTCTCCAGGAACAGCAGATCGAGCGGCAGCCCGACCGAAAGGTTCGATTTCAGCGTCGAGTCGAAGGACACCAGAAGCAGCTTCACCGTTTCGGCCAGGCCCATTGTCCGGTCATAGGCACGGATGATAATCGGCTTGCCGTATTTCGTCTCGCCGATCTGGAAGAAAGGCGTGTCATCGGTCGACTCGATGAAATTGCCTTCCGGGTAGATCATGAACAGCCTGGGCGGACTGCCCTTGATCTGGCCGCCCAGGATGAAGGAGGCGTTGAAGTAGGAATCCGCCTTGTCGCCGTTCGGCGAGGCATGTTCGATGACTTCCTTGACCGTATCGCCGACGAGCCGCACCGTCTGGTACATGGACGGCGTCTCGAGCAGCTTCGGATGACGGTCGCCAACGGCCTTGTTGCGCTCGTCGAGCAGGCTGACCACGGCTTGCGTCGTGGCCAGGTTGCCCGCCGACATCAGCACGATCACGCGCTCGCCAGGCTCTTCCCAGACGTGCATTTTCTTGAAGGTCGAGATCGAATCCATGCCGGCATTGGTGCGCGTGTCCGACATGAACACGAGCCCGCGATCGATCTTGAGGCCGACGCAATAGGTCATGATTCTTCTTTAACAGCGAATCTCGTCGGAAATTACTGCTCTACCGTGACGGTGACGGCAAGCTTCTCTTGCGCCTGCCCCAGCAGTATCCCCGAGACAGGCGAGGCGTCGCGATAGTCGCGCCCCGTCGCCACCCGCACATAGCGTTCGTCGGGAGAAATACCGTTGGCCGGATCAAAGGCAACCCATCCGAGCCCTACGACATAGGCCTCGGCCCAGGCATGGCTGGCGGCCTGCTCGACGTCGGCATCCATCATCAGATAGCCGCTTATATAGCGGGCCGGAAAGCCAAGCGCGACGGCCGCGGCGATGAAGATATGGCTGTGGTCCTGGCAGACGCCGGATTTGAGCGCCAGGGCCTCTTCGGCCGGCGTCACGACGCTGGTCGCGCCTGGCTTGTAGGCAACACGTTCGCGGATCGCGCCCATCAGCGCGTGGAGCCGCTCGATCTCCGTCCCCTGCCCGACCTTGCCGGCCAGTTCACGAATACCGTCGCCGGCGGCGGTGAGCGGCGTCTGCTGCGCGAACAGCCAGAGCGGCGCGTAGCCTTGATGCGGGCCCGTCACGCCCGCCGTGTCATGCGTCGTCACCTCTCCCCGCGCCTCGACGACGATGGCGGTGTGGCCGCTCTCAGCGCTCACCAGCCGCGTGTCGTTGCCGAAATGATCGGTAAAGCGCACCTCCTCGCGTGCGCCTTCGACCTTGATCGCCCAGGAGCCGACGGTCTGCGTACGCCCGCTCAGGGGCAGCAGGCGCAGCCGCTGCAGCAGATATTGCACCGGCGCATCGTAGCGGTACTCGGTGCGATGGGTGATCTTGAGCCGCATGACGCCCGCCCTCAGCCCCGCTCAATGGAACCGGTAATCCTGGGCGATCTCGTCGCCCAGCCTGGTGTTGTCGCGAATGAACTCGGCCAGGAACTCGTGCAAGCCGTGATCGAATATGTCCTTGATCGAGCCTCTATTGAGCAGCGCCTGAATCTTCTCGGCCGTGGCGTGGCAAGCATGGCGCTCGCCATAGTCGTCGGCGAGGAATTTCAGGTGCTCGCCGAGGAAGCGATAGCAGAAGGTCAGCGAGCGCGGCATGCGCACATTGAGGATCAGATAGTCCGCGATATTCGTCGGCTTGTAGTCGGCCTCATAAACCCAGCGATAGGAGCGATGCGCCGACACCGAGCGCAGGATCGACTCCCACTGGTAATTGTCCAGCGTCGAGCCGACCCAAGACAGCGAAGGCAACAGCACATAATACTTCACGTCGAGGATGCGCGCCGTGTTGTCGGCGCGCTCGACATAGGTGCCGAGCTGCGAGAAATCGAAGATTTCGTTGCGCAGCATCGTGCCGTAGAACGAGCCGCGGATCAGAGCCGTCTCGCGCTTGATGGCATCGAGCACCGTCGGCAGGTCGCGCTCGTCGATCGGCCTCGCCAGCATGCGCTTCAGCGACATCCAGGCTTCGTTGATGCTTTCCCAGGTCTCGCGCGTCAGCGCCGTTCGCACCATGCGGGCATTGTTGCGTGCCGTCTCGATCGACGACATCGTGCTCGACGGGTTCGAGGTGTCGCGCAGCAGGAAGTCGGAGACGTTGGCAGCGGTATAGTCCTGGTATTTCTGTGAGAACGCATAGTCGGAGCCGGCGCTGAGCAGCACCGAATTCCATTCCTCTGACGCGTTCTGCGTGCGCGTCAGCGCCATGCGCAGGCCGGCATCGACGAGGCGCGCCATGTTTTCGGCCCGCTCTAT
>NZ_RZRY01000247.1:0-8449 GCF_003998035.1 Mesorhizobium sp. M2A.F.Ca.ET.039.01.1.1
GCCGGATGTCGACCGGCAGCACCCAGAGTTTCTTGAGCAGTTGCAGTACGCGCGATTCGGCGGTCAGCGGCAGCGAAACGATCAGCATGTCGATGCGCGCGATGCGGGCGAATTCTATGAGCTCCGAGATCGTGCCGAGCTTCGGATAGCCGGCGACGATCGGCGGCGAACGCTTGTCGTTGCGGTCGTCGAAGATGCCGCAGATGCGGATGTCGTTGTAGGGCTGCTTCTCGACCGAGCGGATCAGCTGTTCGGCGGCCTTGCCGCCACCGACGATGAGGGCGCGGCGTTCCATGCGGCCATCGCGCGCCCAGCGCCGGATGAGGCTGGACATCACCAGCCTCAGGCCGAAGATCAGCACAAAGCCGACCACGAACCAGGTGCCGAACAGCAGGCGCGAATAGTCTTCCGAGGCCTTGATGGCAAAGGCGGTCAGCGCCATCAGCGCGAAGCTGCCGGCCCAGACAAGCAGCACCCGGCCGAAATTGGCGAGGGGGCGCATCAGCGCCGCGATCTGGTAGCGGTCGGTGACGTCGAGCAGCACCACGGCCAGGAACGATGTCGACGCGATCGCCAGCGGGTATTGCCAGGCCAGATAATTGAAGAAGCCGACATAGTAGAAATAGACGCCGAGCCCCGACAGGAACAGCAGCGCGAACTCGACCATGCGCAGCACACCGCTGACCATGATCGGCGACATGGTATCGCGCCGGTATTGCGAGGCGACCTGGCGCGCCACATCGTTGATGCCGCCGGGCTTTTCGCTTTCGGCGGGGGCGTCGTAGTTGCGCACCGCATCCATGGAAAAGCGGCGTGCGGGGTCGATCTCATTCATGGGAACTGTCCGCGAGCTTCGCGCAATTGCTTAGCAAAAGAGAGCTAAGAAAGGCTTGAAACAACCCGTGGTTTTGAAGCTGTTGTGCGGTTGCGGACCTACTTGCTCAGCGCCGCGAAATAGGCCTTCTCGATCTCGGTTGCCATCACGTCGGAGCCGAAACGCGCCTTCAGCTCGTCGGCCTGTGGCATCGCCTTGCGGTACGCATCCATGTCTTTGACCGCCATGCCGATTTTGCTGGCAAGCTCGACGGGATCCGGCCGGATCAAGGCAGGGGAGCCATCGCCGAAGATTTCCGGAATGCCGCCGACCGCGGTCGCGATCATCGGCATGCCGGCGGCCAAGGCCTCGAGCACGATATAGGGCATCGCCTCCGCGCGCGACGGAACCACTACCAGCTCAGCCAGGGCGAAAGCTTCCCTCGCCGGCATCGGAGGCAAGAAGCGAACCCGGTTCTCGAGGCCGAGCCGCTCGACCTGAGCGTGGTAGCGCGGCAGGTCGTCGCCATCGCCAACCATCACGGCGCTCAAGGGGCGTTCAGGCTCGCTGCCGGCCAAAGCCAGCGCATCGATGAAGATATCCGGACCTTTCAGGTCGCGCATCATGCCGATGTACAGGAAATCGGCGGCATTGATCGCCGTCGTCACCGATTCGAATTCCGCGGCGCGCAGGCCGTTATAGACGAGCCGGTTGGGTATGGGCGGCTCGCCGACCTTGCGCCGATACGTTTTCCGCTCATAGTCGGAAACGAACAGCAGGCAATCGGTGAAGCGCGCCATGAAGCGCTCCAGGCCGAAGAACAGCTTTCCCGTCGCCGTCGTTTCGTCATAGTGGAGGGAGCCGCCATGCGGCGAATAAAGGCGGGCCACGCGAGACCTTGAAACCCGCAACAGTGAGCCGAACAGCCGGGCATAGGCGCCACCCTTGGCGCCATGCCCATGCAGTACGTCCGGCCGCAATTCCTGGATGATTCGATAGGTGCGCCAGGCCGAGGCGAGGTCGCCCGGCCCGACATGACGCTGCATCGGCGTGCGATGGATGCCGAGCGCGAGGCTGTCCTTCATCGCTTCGAAGAGCCGCTCCTCGTAGTCGCCGCCGGTTGTCGAATCGCAGACGATGCCCACCGCATGGCCGGCGGCGACCTGCGCCTCGGTGAGGTCGCGCACATGCCGGAAGATTCCCCCGACAGGTGAGCGGAAGCAGTGGACGATCCTGAGGTTCACCGTCACGACGGACTTTTCAGAACAGGCGTTCGCGAACGTAGACGGTGTCGCCGGGCAGGAGCGGATCGGATGTAAGCACCCGTCCGGTCATCACCTTGCCGTTGATGTCGCGGGTGATGTCGACGCTCTCCTGATTGGCGCGCGGCGTGAAGCCGCCGGCAATGGCGACCGCCTTTTGCACGGTGAGCCCCGGCACATAGGAATACTGGCCGGCAGCGCCCACTTCGCCCATCACGAAGATCGGCCGGTAACGGTCGATCTCTACCGAAACGTCGGGATCGCGCAGATAGCCCTGGCGCAATTTGTCGGCGATCTCCTTTTCCAACTGCTGCGCGGTGTGGCCGCGCGCCGGCACGGCACCGACCAGCGGGAAGGAGAGGTAGCCGGACTGGTCTACGCTGTAGGTGTTGGTCAACCCGTCCTGCTCGAACACCGTGACACGGACCCGGTCGCCTGCGCCGAGACGGTAGGGCTGGTCGAGCACTTCATGGAAGGCGGCGGGCGTCGGGCGATAGCTCGAGCAGCCGGTCAGCAGCGACAGGGCAAGCAAAGCGCGAAAGAGGGAAGCAGTGCTTTTCATGACCGGCCAGGAACCTTCATCGCTCTTGCCGCAAGCCGCGGCACAACCCCAGGAAAGTGCGACCGTTATCATCCTGTTAGGGTTAATGCGCGGTAAAGGAGTGCGATCGGGCGGCGTGCTGATCGGTAAAAAGCCCAATTGTTCTATTGCTTTCCCCGGATGTTCTTTGAGGATTGTCTAATAAGTGTTCGTTTCGATCTTAACGGGTGAGTTACCATAGTTGTTTACGGTCCATCCTCGACTCAAAGTTCGGAGCAGGATGCATGTCCGTTCAGTCCGCGGCCGCAGATGTCGATGTCGACCTGAGACAGCTGTTCGCCAGCCTAGCGAGGAACTGGCTGCGCATTGTTCTCGTCACGCTTGTGGTCACCGGGCTCGCCTTCGCTTTAGCCTGGCTCGCGACGCCTTACTACAAGGCGACAGCCAAGCTGGAGATCGGCTCGCGCGAATCGGAATACACCCGGCCGCCGGGCACCAACGATGACGACAAGCCGATTCTCGACGAACAGGGCGTGGCGACTCAGGTCCAGATCATTTCCTCGCCCGATATCCTCAAGCAGGTCGCGACCAAGCTCAATCTGGACAAGCTGCCGGAGTTTGACCAAACGCTGAAGATGTCGGCGCTCGGGCGCATCCTCGTTCTCGTCGGCTTGAAAAGCGACCCCTTCGATATCCCGCCGGAAGAGCGCGTGCTGAATGCCATGCACGACAAGCTCAATGTCTACGCCGTCGAGAAGACCCGCGCGATCGCGATCGAGTTCGCCTCGAAGGATCCGAAGCTTGCCGCCGATGTCGCCAACGGCATCGCCAACGCCTATATCGCCTCGAAGAGCGACGCCAAGCTCGAATCGAACGCAGCCGCCACCGACTTCCTGGCGCCGGAAATCGCCGACCTGCAGAATCGCGTGAAGGACGCCGAGGCCAAGGTCGCGGCCTTCCGTGCCCAGTCAGACCTTCTGATGGGCGGCAACAATGCGGTGCTGCCGACTCAGCAACTTGCCGAGCTGTCGAGCGAGCTGTCGCGCGTGCGCGCCAGCCGCGCCGCCGCCGAGGCGAGTGCCGAGAGCGTGCGCCGGGCGCTGCAGAACGGCGGTTCGCTAGACAGCGTGCCGGAAGTGCTGTCCTCCGAGCTGATTCAGCGCCTGCGCGAGCGGCAGGTCGAACTCCGGGCCAACATTGCCGACCTTTCGACGACCTTGCTCGACAACCATCCCCGCATTCGGGCGCTGAAATCGCAGCTTGCCGACCTCGACGGCCAGATTCGCAACGAGGCGCAAAAGATCATTCGCGGCCTGTCGGCGCAGGCGCAGACGGCCAAGGCCCGCGAGGATCAGCTGGTCGCGGACGTCAACACGCTGAAAGCCGCCTCGGCGCGCGCCGGCGAACAGCAGGTGCAGTTGGATGCCTTGCAGCGCGACGCGAACGTTCAGCGCCAACAGCTTGAATCCTATATGGCAAGTTACAATGCGGCGGCCTCGCGCAAGGACCGCAAATACTCGCCGGTCGCGGCAAGCCTGATCGCGCAGGCGCAGGTGCCGTCGCAGCCTTATTTCCCCAAGATCGGGCCGATCACCGGGGCCGCCGCCGCCGCTTCTCTGCTGCTGATGGCGATCGGCACGCTGCTTGGCGAGTTGTTCTCCGGCCGCGCCATGCGTCCGGCCGCTGGCGCCCGCTTCACCGATATCGAGCAGGTGGCAATGCCTGTCGCGCGCACGGAACCGGCGATCGATGACGAAGGTCGTGCGTTTGCTCCTTACGAGGAAGCCTCGGCAGGTCATTCCATCGCGGAAGCGGAACTCCCAAGGCCGGCCGAGAGCGAGCCGGTGGAGGTTCATGCCCCCGCTGCCAGACCCGCTGAGTCCGTTGTCCGGCCTTCTGAACCCCGCGGATCGGCGCCCGAGCCGCGCCAATCCCGGCTCGGCGAGATCGATGTCGACAAGGCGGCGGAGAAGCTGATCGCTTCGGGCGCGGCGCGCGCGATCTTCGTGTCGCCCGAAGGCGACGAGGCGGCCGCGTCCGCCGTGCTGGTGGCGCGCGAAGTCTCCGACGCCGGCCTGCGTGTGCTTTTGCTCGATCTAACCGCGTCGGGCGCGGCATCGCGGCCGATGCTGGACTCGAGCCTCTTCCCCGGCATCACCAATCTTCTAGCCTCCGAGGCGCAGTTCAGCGACGTCATCCATCCCGATCTCTATTCGGATGCGCATGTCATTCCGGTCGGCACCGCCGACCCGGTCCGCGCCATGCGCGCCGCCGACCGGCTGCCCATCATCATGCAGTCACTGACCACGGCCTACGATCTCGTCGTTGTCGAATGCGGCCCGGCCGACGCGCAAGGCATCAGCCGCCTGGTCGGCGATGGCACCGAAGTCTTCCTGTCGATGCTGGAAGCCGACGACCAGGTGACCCAGGCTGCGGTGAAGCTGATCGAGAACGGCTATCCCGACGTCACGCTGGTCACGCCGGTCGGTCATGAGCCGGGAGATCCATTGCCCGGGCGCCGGTCGGCTGCATAAGGCCGGAGGCCGACAAGGCTGTCCCGCGTTGCCGCTTCATTTCTCGGCGGCTCCCGCACTTTACATTGGCGGCAAGGCTCCTAGTTTCGATGTTTCGCGCTGCGCATTCTGATGCGTGGATGATCGAGAGCGGGACCGAAATTCCTAGGCCGGCCCCCAAAACTCCCAAAGGATGGCTGCTATGACACAGGCCAAGAACGGCGACACCGTACGCATCAACTACACTGGGCGTCTGGTGGACGGCACCCAATTCGATTCTTCCGGCAATGAACCGCTGCAGTTTACACTCGGTGAAGGACAGGTAATTCCTGGTCTCGAAACCCATGTCGAGGGCATGGAGGTCGGCACAAAAAGCACCGTCACCGTTCCCGCTGACGCCGCCTATGGCCCTCATCGCCCCGAGGCGGTCGTAACCGTCGACCGCGCCGCCGTGCCGGCAAACATCGACGTCGATGTTGGCACCCGATTACAGGCCCGCACCCGTGAGGGACGTCCCATGCAAGTGACGGTCATCGGCGTCGACGACGCCAGCGTCAAGCTCGACGGCAATCATCCGTTGGCCGGAAAGGACCTGGTGTTCGACGTTGAATTGGTCGAGATCGTTCAGGCGGCGTAGCTAGCGACTCTCGCCGGGCCTAGCTGTCGTCCTCGGCCGGAGCGGGTGCTGCCTGTCCGGCAGCCTTGCGGCGCAGCATCTTGGTCAGCCTCCAGATCGTCGGGTTGTTCTTGATGAAGGCCTTCCCCCTCGCGCCTTGCCGCATCGCCGCGGCCAACGCGTGGCCCTTCAGCGTCAGTGGCGCGAGCACCTCGAAATGCTGGACCTCGATATCGCACCAAAGTCGCTTGTAAGCCTCGTCTCCGACCGAGAAATCATAGACGTCGAAACCGAGCTCGCAGGCTTCCTGGATGTTGTCGAAGAACAGGAAGTCGCCGGGGCTGGTGAAGGCGAGATCGTCCTCGGCGATGGCGCCGAACTCGCAGATCAGCCGCTTGCCGCAGCGGCTGGAGCCGGTCACCGCGCGCAGCTTTCCCGCCACCTCCAGGCCGTGCAGCAGGAAGGACGGCCTTTCCTCAGCCAGCGCATCGGTAAACAGCGCCCGGAAGAAGTCGCGCACCTGCCTGTCGCCGAAGACATTGGCGATGCCCATCTTGGCGAAACGCGCTTCCTTCATACCGAGGAAGGCGTCGAGCAGCCTGTCGACGTCCTCGCGGGTGCGGGCTTCGATCCGCCGGAAGGCGCCGACGGCTTCGAACTTGCGCGTCTGCGAGCGGTGCTTCTTGCGCTTGCGCTTGCCGCTCGCGCGCGACAGCAACGCGTCGAACCCGCCGTCGAGATCGACAGCGAGCGCAAGGTTCGGACTGGGGAAGCTGGGCAGCGCTGCGAGCGGGTTGACGACGCCATTGAGGTTGGGCAGCAGCCTTTCCAGCGAGATTAGGTCGATGTCTGGGCGCATCCTCGCGATCGCCTTGAACATTGAGCGGATCGCCGAAGCGTCGATGGCGGGCAGAAAGCGTGGATCAGCGGCGGCGAAATTGCCGTTGGCGTGACGCCCGCCCGCGAAACGGGCAATTTTGAACGGGCCGCGTCGCACGACTTCCAGCGCCAGCGAAAGCGCCGGGCGGGCATCACAAGTCAGCGTCGCGACAACCATGTCGGCGCCCGTCGCGGCTGCCCAGTTGTTCACCCAGGATGCGCTTTGCGCCGGCGCAAACAGCGCCGAGGCGCAGAATTGGATGTAATCGGCAAGGCCGGCGCCGTCGCTTGCGGTAGCGGCCCATCGACCCTGATCGGCTCGCATGGAGCGCGCGGAAATCTCGTTGGCCGCGACCCGGTTGCCGTCAAATGACGCGGCGGCGTCAACCATCCCTCAATCCTTAAGACGTATTGGTTCCGACTTGGGGGTTCGCATAGGCGAATGTCGTGCTTGGATGAGTCTAGGCGCAAAAGGTGAAGGAATGATCGACGGGGGCGAGGCAATCCGGAAACTGGCGTTGAACCTTGCCCGCTACTCCGGTCTGGCGCCCCTGGCGCGGCCGTTTGTCGGCGGCATCGGCGCCATCCTGATGCTGCACCGCGTCACCGCGACGCCGGAGAAGCCGAACGGCGTCAACCGGCATCTGAACATCGCTCCCGCCTTCCTCGACAGGCTCATCGCCGACATGAAGGGAAGGGGTTATGCCTTTGTTTCCCTTGATGAAGCGATCGAGCGCATCAAGATGGGTGGCAAAGGCGGCCAGTTCGCCACCATCACCGCCGACGACGCATATCGCGACAACATGACCGAGGCGCTTCCCGTGTTGGAAAAGCACGGCGCGCCGATCACCATCTATGTCGCCCCCGGCCTGATCGACGGCGCCGTCGATCTCTGGTGGGACGTCATCGAGGACATCGTCGACACCTGCTCGCGCCTGACGCTGACGATGGCGGGCAAGCCGAGGGCGATCGATTGCTCGACACGGGGCAGGAAGATCCAGGCCATCGCGCGGCTGAACGCTTGGCTGACCGTGGAAGTGCCCGAGGAGGAGCAGGGTGCGGCATTGCGCGAGCTTGCCCGATCGAACGGCTATGAATTCGGCACAGGCCGCCCATGCACCTTGATGAATTGGGATGAGCTCCGTGCCGTGGCCGCACACCCGCTGGTGACCATCGGCGCGCACACGGTCAATCATCGAAATTTGAAGCGGCTGTCCGAAGCCGATGCGCGCCATGAGATCGGCGACGTCCGCCGTATCCTTGAAGAAAGGCTCGGCGAGGAGCCGCGTCATTTCGCTTACCCTTACGGCTATGCCAGCGCTGTCGGCTGCCGCGAAGTGGGCTTCGCCCGCGACGCGGGCTACGTCTCGGCGGTGACCACGCGGCACGGCGTGCTGAGGGCCGAGCATGCCGGCTTCCTGCACGCGCTGCCGCGCATCTCCGTCAACGGCCGCTACCAGAGCGTGGCGCATATCCAAACGATGCTGTCCGGCATCACGACGCCGCTCGCCAATGCCGGCAAGATGGTGGTGACCATCTAGACCAGCCGGCGCCGCTGGCGTCAGCGAGGATCAACCCTTCGGACGCGGCTCGATGATCAGCCATTTGATGATGGCCATGGCCGGCAGAACCCAGAGAAAGCCGCTGAGCAGGAAGAACAGGAGATGCGCCGTAGGCCCGTATTCGGCGAGCCTGGTGACCGCGACCGCGGAGGCGATCAGCGCATAGATGATGACCAGCGCCACAAGCAGGATGGTTCCGATCAGCTTTTTCAGGCGAATGGGCATGTCGCGGTCTCGTTGACCCGTCTCGCTTAGGCTGAAT
>NZ_RZRY01000248.1:0-8435 GCF_003998035.1 Mesorhizobium sp. M2A.F.Ca.ET.039.01.1.1
ATCCTGCACCACGGCGGCGACAGCGTTGCGGTCGACCGACGGCAGGATCAGCGGCGTCTCGCCCTGCGCGGCCGCAAGTTCCGCCATCAACTCGCGCAGCCTCGCCAGGTCGGCGGCGGCTTCATCCGCCGGCTCGGCGGAAACTGTTTCGGCCTTTGCGGCCTTTGCCCCTTTGGCCTTCTGGGTCTTGGCCTTCTTGGCCCCGGCAGCCGCGCCGTCGCCAGCCTTGCTCTCGGCAGCCTTTTGTTCGGGCGCCTTTGCTGCGCCGTGCCCGCTCTCGGTCCCGGCAGTCTCCTCAGCCGCCGCCTCGTCGAGCGGCACACCCTCGCCGCGCAATTTGGCGCGCAGGTCGAGGATCTCAGCCACCAATGCCTTTTCCCGATCCCACCGCGCCTGGGCGGCGGCCAAGGCGGTCTCGGTTTCCGCCAGCCCGGCATCGACACGGGCCTGCCGGTCGGAGACGTCGATGCCGATCGCCGCTTCGCGGCCGATAATGCCGCTTTCGACCTCCAGCGCCTGGCGGCGGCGCAGTATGTCCTCGACTTCGGCCGGCGTCGCATGCTGCGAGACCGCGACGCGGGCGCAGGCGGTGTCGAGCAGGCTGACGGCCTTGTCCGGCAACTGGCGCGCCGGGATATAGCGGTGCGAAAGCGAGACCGCCGCCTCGATCGCCTCGTCCAGGATCTGCACCTTGTGGTGCTGCTCCAGCACGCCGGCGACGCCGCGCAGCATCAGCACGGCCACGGCTTCCGACGGCTCGTCGATCTTGACCACCTGGAAGCGGCGGGTGAGCGCCGGGTCCTTCTCGATGTGCTGCTTGTACTCGGCCCAGGTCGTGGCCGCGATGGTGCGCAATTCGCCGCGCGCCAGCGCCGGCTTCAACAGATTGGCTGCATCGCCGGTTCCCGCCGCGCCGCCAGCGCCGATCAGCGTATGCGCCTCGTCGATGAACAGGATGATCGGCACTTCGGAGGCCTGGACCTCGTCGATGACGGCCTTCAGCCGCTTTTCGAACTCGCCCTTGACGCTGGCGCCGGCTTGCATCAGCCCGACATCGAGCATGCGTACGGAGACATTCTGAAGCGTCGGCGGCACGTCGCCCTGGGCGATGCGCAGCGCAAATCCCTCGACCACCGCCGTCTTGCCGACGCCGGCCTCGCCGGTCAGGATCGGGTTGTTTTGCCGGCGTCGCATCAGGATATCGACGATCTGCCTGATTTCCGGATCGCGGCCGACGACCGGATCGATCTTGCCGTCACGGGCGCGCTGGGTGAGGTCGGTGGCGTATTTGGCCAGGGCGGAATCCCCGCCCGGGCCGCGCTTGACCGGTGTCTCCGCGGCGGCCGCGGCGGGAGGTGAGCCGGCTTCGAGCGAGCCTTCCGTGACATCGGCGAAGCGGGAAATGACGCCATCCGCATCGATCTTGTCGAATTCGGCGCTGATCTTCGACACCAGGCCTTCCAGCGCCGGCGTCTTGAGACAAGCGAGCAGGATATGGGCGCTGCGCACCTCCTCGACCCCGAACTCCAGCGTCGCCAGGTTCCAACCCTCCTGGATGGCGTGGAAGATGTGGTCGGAGAATTCCTCCACCGAAGTGGCGCCATAGGGCAGCTTGTCGATGGCGCGGGTCATGTCGGCCGTCAGCCGGCTGACATCCAGTCCGGCGTCGGCGACGATCATCTGCACATCCGAGCGCTCCGACAGCACCAGTTGCTGGATGAAATGGGCGAGCTCGACATAGGGATTGCCGCGCAGCTTGGCCGTGTCGGCGGCGGCCTTGAAGGCGCGCACCCCCGTGGCGTTGAGCTTGGCGACCAGTTCCTTACGCTTGAAGCTCTGCGATGACCGGCGCTGTTCCATCGAACCTGCTCCCGCAACCTGCCGACCCATACCCTGCCATATAAGCGGCTGCTTGACAAAGCCGTGCGGCGGATAGGGCCCTTGAATCCATCCGGGCGGCACCGCCCGGTTACACAAGCCTTGCAAACTCGTGGCAACAAACATGGATTGCCGTCCGGACTATGCGAGCCATTTCACATACCGGTTCCGACAATCGCGCAATGGGTTCGCCGAGAAGGCGGCTGCGTTTAGCTTCCGTTAGTTTTTGCGCAGGTGCTCAATTGTCGTCGCGTGAGGCCGGTGATAACGTTACGTCACATGGGTCTCAGGGCCGCTGGCTGGGGGTTGGTGTGATTGATCTCGCACTCTGGCTGAATCCTCTGAACGGTGCGAATCCGTCGGGAGAGGACTTGCGCAACGACCCGGCTTTTCATGACCTGGAGCGCCTGACCGAGCCTCAGGTCAAAGTCGTTCACGACGGCAACAGCAAGCCCACCTCGCAATCCAGTCCGGTCGACTGGACGGCCGTGCTGGAAAAAGCCGAGGAATTGCGTCCGCGCGGCCGGGATCTGCGGCTGCTGGTCATCGTTGCGCGGGCCTTGGCCAACGAGGAAGGGCTGGCCGGCCTCGCCCAGGGCCTGACGCTCATCGCCAGGACCTTCGAACAGTACTGGGACACGATGCACCCTGCGCTGCGGACGGGCGCGCCGCGCGAGGCCGCCTTGCGCCGCATCAATGCGCTGCTCGACCTGCAAAACGGCCAGGAAGGCCTGCTGGCGAACCTCAGGCAGGCGGTATTCTTCTCGCCGCGCGCGATCGGGCCGATCAGTGGCCGGGACCTGGAACAGGCGGCGCTCGACGAACGCGTCATGCTCCAGGAGGCAGCCTCCGGCCTCGGGACCGCCGAAAAGGCGGCGCTGACGAACGCCCACAACCAGCTGTTGAACCGTGTGCGCACAGGATGCGCGGCGCAGATCGATCAAGCAGCGGACGCGATGACGTCGCTGCTGGCCGACGCGCGTGCCGCGATCGCCGCTCTCGACGCGATTGATACCGCCCTCAATGCCCGCATCGAAGGCAATGGCGCCACCGTCCCGGAATTGAAGAAGTTCCTGCAGCGTTTGCTGACGACGCTGGAGCGGAATTCCAGCGCGGGCGCCCAAGTGGCGAATGGTGCCGCGAAAGCCTCCCCACAGCCGGTTCAGCCGGCATCGACGCCCGCCCGAAACGGTCATGGAGCCGAGCCGATGGCAAGTGTGGCAAGCCCAGTCGAAGCGAGCGCCGGCCTGCCGGACCGGATCAACTCGCGCGACGAAGTCGTCAAATGCCTGGACCTCGTCGTCGCCTTCTACGACCGCACCGAGCCGTCCAGCCCCATCCCGCATCTCGCCCGGCGGGTGCGCCGGATGGTGCACATGGATTTCGTGGAACTGATGGAAGATCTCGCCCCGTCGGGGCTGAAGGAATTCCGGCTGCTTGCCGGTGTCCCGGATCCCAAGAAGCCGGCCCAGAAGGATGAAAGGTAACAAGCATGCCAGCAGAGAGCAAAGCGAAGGTCATCGAAAGAAACCGCGCGCCGCGCGTGCAGATCGCCTACGATGTCGAAACCTACGGCAGCCCGACGACGATCGAACTGCCGTTCGTCATGGCCGTGATGGCGGACCTTGCAGGCGCTTCGCAGACCAAGGAAGCGTCGAAATCGGTCCTCGACCGCAACTTCGTCGAAACCGACGCCAACCGCTTCCCGAAATTCATGGAAGCGATGGGGCCGCGCGTGAAGGCGCGGGTGAAGAACACCTTGCCGCAAGCCGAGGGCCAGGAGCGGGACGAAGAGCTCGCCATCGACCTCACCTTCTCCAAGATGGGCGACTTCGCGCCGGACAAGATCGCCGAGCAGGTCCCGCAGCTGGCCGAGATCCTGAAGATGCGCCGCCAGCTCGAGGAGTTGCTGGGCTTCATGGACGGCCGCGTCGACGCCGAAAAGCGCATCGCGCAGCTTCTGAACAACGAGCCGCTGCTGAGCAAGATCGCCAGCCAGGCGATGGATGACGGCAAGGGCGAGGAGTAAGTCATGGCCGAACAGCAAAAAACCGCAGCCGCCACCGCCGAGGCGGAAGCCATCGATCTCGGCGAATTCAGCGGGCTCCTTGAAAAGGATTTCAAGGTCAAGAAGGACGACAGCGAGAAGCTGCAGCAGCTGGTGCGCAACCTGGCACTGGCGGCGCAATCGCGCTCCGAGACGACGACCATCTCTTCTAACGCGATCAAGTCGATCAAGTCGCTGATCGCCGGCATCGACAAGATGCTGACGACGCAGGTCAACGAGATCCTGCATGCGCCGGAAGTGCGCGAGATGGAAGGCACGTGGCGCGGCCTCTGGTACCTGATCAACAACACCGAGACCGATACCAAGCTGAAGATCCGGGTGATGAACATCTCCAAGGAGCAGCTGGCCGACACGCTGGAAGACTATGAAGGCCAGATGTGGGACCAGAGCCCGATCTTCAAGAAGGTCTACACGGACGAGTATTCGATGCTGGGCGGCGAGCCTATCGGCTGCATCATCGGCGCCTACGAGTTCTCCAACCACCCGCGCGACGTCGGCCTACTGCGCAACATCTCGGGCGTCTGCGCCTCGGCGCACACGCCGTTCATCGCTGCCGCCTCGCCGCGGCTGTTCCGCATGGACAGCTGGCAGGAACTGCCGAACCCGCAGGACCTGCAGATGATCGTGAACAACCCGGCCTATGCCTCCTGGCAGTCGCTGCGCGAAAGCGAGGACGCCCGCTATATCGGGCTCACCATGCCGCGCGTGCTGGCGCGCCTGCCCTATGGTTCGGAAACCGTTCCGGTGAAGGGCTTCACCTTCGAGGAGGAGGTGGGCGGCGACCACAACAAATATGTCTGGATGAACGCCGCCTTCCCGATGGGCGTCAACATCAACCGCAGCCACAAGCTCTATGGCTGGGGCACGCAGATCCGCGGCGTCGAGAATGGCGGCACGGTGCTCAACCTGCCGGTGCACGCCTTCCCAACCGACGACGGCTCGATCGCGATGAAATGTCCGACCGAGGTCGCCATCGACGACCGGCGCGAAGCGGAATTGGCCAAACTCGGCCTGATGCCGATCCTGCACCGCAAGAACACCGACCTTGCGGCCTTCATCGGCGCGCATTCGCTGCAGGACGACGAGACGCGCGCCGGACGTCTGGTCGATCCTGACGCGCAGTCGAACGAGCGGCTTTCCGCCAACTTGCCTTACCTGTTCCCGGTCTCGCGCTTCGCGCACTACCTCAAGGCGATCGCGCGCGACAAGATCGGCTCGTTCAAGGAACGCACCGACATGGAGATCTGGTTGACAGAATGGATCAACCGGTACGTGCTGGCCAACCCTGCCTTCGCCGACGACAAGGCGCGCGCCAAGCGCCCGCTTGCCGCGGCCGAGGTGCAGGTCGACAGCGTCGAAGGCCGGCCCGGTTACTACAACGCCCGTTTCTATCTGCGTCCGCACTATCAGTTGGAAGGCATCAACGCCTCGCTCCGGCTGGTGTCGGAACTGCCGTCGGTGAAGGGCTGAACTCGTTAAGCAAAGTCATCTTGTTTCGTAGCGGTGGAGAAAGACAATGCCAGACAGAACCGATGCGCCCTCGACGAAAATCGACGGCTTCCTGAAAGTGCCGGACATCAAGGGCCCGAGCAAACGTGACGGCCATGAAGACGAGATCGAGATCCACGGCGTCGACTACAAGATGATCGCGCCCTACGACCCGAACTCGCTGTCGCGGCGCGGCCGCGTGTCCATGGGAATGATCAAATTCTTCAAGCACTACGACAAGTCGTCGCCCTACCTGAAGAAGGCGCTGTTCGAGAACAAGGCGCTGGACGAGGTGGTGTTCTCGGCACGCCGCACCATCGACGGCGAGACGAGCGACTATCTGGTGGTGACTCTCACCGACGCCTCGATCATGGAATACGATATGCGGCAGGCGCAGGACGAGCCAGACCTGATCGAGGAAGAGGTCAGCTTCGCCTACAAGAAGATCAAGTTCGTCTACGACAAGGACGATGAGATCGAAATGGACGTCTATGTCGGCAAGTGAGGCCAAGCGGCCCGGCGCAAAGGCGCAGCTCGCCGGCAGCTCCCGGGCAAAGCGCGAGGCGGTTCAGCCCTCCCTCTGGGACCGCCTCGTCAACGATTTGCCCGGGCTGACGTCGGAGATCGACGGGCTGCGTCGCCTGCTGGATGAAGAACTCGGCGCCGAGCGCGTCGAGGCTCTTCTTGCCGGCAGCGCGCGGGCCATCGATGCCGATGCCGAGCTTACGGCCGAGCAGAAACGGCGACTGCATAGGCTGATCTTCCAGACCGAGCATCGCGCCGAAATCGAAAGCCGCGGCGTGGTGGTATCGGCGCGCGTGCTGCGCGAAGCCGTCCGGCGCGACATAGAGGCGCTGTTCAACACCGAGCGTTTCGAATCCGTGCCGATGCTGTCCGACGCCGAGCACGAACAGCCCTTGGACGAGTTGCCGTCGCTGGCCGATTTTCCGGAAGTGCGCCGCAGCGTCGTCAATTACGGCGTGCCGTCCTTCTCCGGCCGCTCCTCGCGGGATTTCGACCGCGACACGCTGGCGCGCGAAATCCGCGCGGTGCTCGCCACCTTCGAGCCGCGTCTCAAGGAAAGCGCGACAACCGTGAATGTCACGCTCGGCGACAAAAGCGTCGGCCTCAAGATCGAGATCGACGCCGTGCTGATCATGACGCCGACGCCGGAACGCATGCGGCTGCGCACCACGATCAATCTCGACAACGGCCTGGCGCGAACCGAATTCCGGGAGACCTGAGATGGATCGGGTCTTCGTAGAGTATTACGAAGAGGAACTAACCCATATCCGGGCGCTGGCCGCGGAATTCGCCGACATGCATCCGGCGGTCGCGCGCAACCTTTCCCTCGATACCGTCCCCTGCCCCGACCCCTATGTCGAAAGGCTGCTCGACGGCGTTGCCTTCCTTGCGGCGCGCACGCGGCTCAAGGTCGACGCGGAGCGCTCGCGCTTCTCGCGAGCCGTGCTCGACGTGCTTTACCCGGACCTGGTGACGCCGGCGCCTGCGACGGCGATGGCCGTGCTGAAACCTGGACAGCAAGTGCAGTCGATGATCGCCGGCCATGCCGTCGCGCGCGGCACGCGGCTGGTCTCGGGCCTGCATCCGGGGCTCTCGACGCGCTCGACCTTCACCACCGCGCAAGAGGTCACGCTGTGGCCGATCGCGATCACCTCGGTCGGCTATTTCCAGGACCGCAGCGCGCTGGCGGCCGCCGGCATCGCGCCGATCGGCGGCGTGCGCGGCGAGGCGGCGTTCCGCATCACGCTGGCGCGGACCGGAAAGGGCAAGCTCAGCGAGTTGTCGCTCGACCGCCTCGACCTCTATTTCGCCGGGCGCGCCAAGGCGCCGCTCATCTTCGACGCGATCTTCGGCGCCTGCTCGGCCGTCGGCGCGCGGGCGGAAGGCAAGACCAATCCGCTCACCGCCCTGCCCGAGCCCGAGATGATCGGCATCCACGACGACGAAGCGCTGATGCCGCGCACCCGCCCGACTTTCGAGGGGTACCGGCTGCTGCGCGAATATTTCATGATCCCGGAGCGCTTCCACTATGTGCGGGTCGCCGGCCTGCAGCCGGTGGTGCGCAAGTGCGATGGTGCAATAGAGATCATCTTCCTGTTCCGGCGTCCGGTGCCGGAGCTCGCCGATGTGACGGCCGCCGATTTCGAGCTGTTCGCGACGCCGATCATCAATCTCTTCGAACGCGAATGCAACGTCATCGAGATCGATCCGCGCCGGACGCGCCAGGTGCTGCATGCTGATCGCACCAGGGCGCGCGACTTCGAGATCTTCCGCGTCACCCGGGTTGAGGACGCCGACGCCGAAGGCAGCGAAGCGGTCATTCCCGAATTGTTCAGCCTCGGGCAGAACCGCGGCAGCGGCTGGGTCTACTCGACGGAGCGGCGCCCGCGCCGGGCAACGGAGGACGAGCGGCGCGACGGCCTGACCCGCACCTCCTATACCGGCGACGATGTCTTCATCGCGGTGTCGCGCCCGGCGGGGAGCCCGGCCAACCGGCCGCTCAAGCGGCTCGACGTGATGGCGCTCTGCACCAATCGCGACCTGGCGATCCTGGACGACACGCCGACGCTGACGCTGGAGACCGCCGATCCGGTGGAAGCGGTGCGGCTGCTCGGCGCGCTGCGGCCGCCGCAGCCGGCCATCCCGGCAGCTCTGCCGGCCGGCGCCGAAGGCGAATCCCGCGCCGACAATCTCGCCTGGCGGCTGGTGGCGCAGCTTTCGCTCAACTTCCTCAGCCTCGCCAAGGAGGGCCGCGGCGTCGACCCGCTGCACGCCTTGCTCGACCTCTACGCCGATCGCGGCGATCCAAGCCTTGCCCGCAACGTGCATTCGATCACCCGCATCGACTCGCGCCCGGTGATCGAGCGGCTGCAGATCGACGGGCCGATGTGTTTCGGCCGCGGCACCGAGGTGACGCTGCATGTCGACCAGTCGGTGCTGGCGGGTCCAAGCCCACTGCTGCTTTCGGCCCTCCCTG